>CAYFXM010000104.1:6952-9211 GCA_964346965.1 uncultured Actibacterium sp.
TCGACGCGACCATTGGCGGATAGTGCACAATACCGCAAAGATGAAGTTTGGGCGCTCCCGACACGTCGCGGTGGTGACTGCGAAGACTTTGCGTTGCTGAAAAAACGAGAATTGATCCGCCTCGGAATTGCGCCGGAGCGCCTACTTCTTGCTAAAGTGCTGGACCGCCGTCGGAACGGACATGCAGTTCTTGTGGTTCGGACTGATCAGGGCGACATGGTGTTGGATAACCTCACCAACCGGATCATGACGTGGCAGGACACGCGGTATACGTTCTTGATAATGCAGAACCCTGAAGCGCCTGCGTCGTGGGTAGGGGTTCAGCAACAGGGAAATTAGTAGGCCATTTATGGGGATGCGCGGCGCACTCAAGCGCCGCGCATCTGTTTACCCGAAAACTATCGACAGTCTGGTGCTAGAACTGAGGCGAGATACCGGAGGGGCCGCGACCACGACCATTACCGCTTCCACTCTTGCTGCCGCTGCTGCTGCCGCTACCGCTTCCACTCTTGCTGCCGCTACCGCTTCCACTCTTGCTGCCGCTGCCGCTGCTGCTGCCACTGCTACCGCCGCTGCTGCTGCCACTGCTACCGCCGCTGCTGCTGCCGCTGCTGCTGGTGGTGTCATCATCATCGTCATCATCGTCGTCGTCACCACGATCTGGCGGACCGAACGGCGGGCCGTCATCATCGTCCGCGAGAGGTTCTGGAATGTTGGCGACAGGGAAGTCGAGAAGAACACCAGCTAACGCCGGACAGACGGCTCCGGTTTCGTCGACGATGTCCGCGAATTCTTCCTGGCGACGCAGAAACGATAGGAAGCCTTGCGTTACGATTTCGCAATCACACAATTCAGAATAGTTTCCGCTATTCATCGCCTCTCTCGCGTCGGCGGTGGTGCAGCGCACCGGGCCGCGGACAACGGGGTCTGACAGGTAGTCCAAACTTCCGGAAATCGATGGAGTTGCTGTTGAAATGATACCAGCCACTGTAGTGGCGATTGCTGTTACTATTACACTTCGGTTTTTCATGGTACTCGCCTTTTCTAATAATCAAGTAGTCGGGCGACACGAGGCGCCCAAAAATGCAGGATCGGAGCGAAATCGCGCTCTGGATTCCGAAGTCGGTATGAAAATTTTCTCGATGAACGGGTTCATTATGCCATTTTTTGGCAACTAATTCAAATTTAAGCCCTGTTTGTTTCCATTTGGGGCTGTTTGCGGAGGCCCACCTGAGCTGTTTCTGGTCTCCTGTTTGCCGCCGATTTCCAATTTTGGTTAGGTCAGTTGACGATAGGAGCTAGCGTCGACGGACCGTACTTGCCGATGCTGACGCCAGTCGGAGAAACACTGGGCTGGCAAAGTCAGAAAGAGCATTGGGAAGCGATCAAAGGCTACAACGTTCTTAAATATTGTCCTCATTTTCACGGAACAATTGCCACCCTCTGTCCTTAATTGCGCCGGAATCGGTGGGAATAGTGATTTAGGAATGCAGAGCGCCACCGGCGGTACATCTGGGCAACATTCCGCGAAGCTAAGGCAGGAAATCGCCAAATCAGCGGATCATCCTAGAGCCAGATTGAGTGTGTGGCTTCGTTAGGGCAGGAGGTGCACCCGGACAGGCTGTGGAAAGGGTCTGAACGGCAATCCTCGGAGACAAGAGGTCGAGCAGATGAGAGCGAGTGGACACATCCTTAGAAAGATGGCAGCCATCGGCGGACTGGCTGTCAGCGCGGTTTTCGCTTCAGTCCCGGCCGCGCAGGCCAATGCAGGCGCTTTCCTGGCCGCCAAGTTTGTCGCACCGACGCCGAAAGCGGCGCGAGATATTTGTGAGCGGTACGATTGGGCCTGTTCGCATAGCGGTAAGAAAGCCTCTTTGTCAGGACAGGATATGGAGTTGATACGAAGGGTAAACCGGCAGGTGAACCGCAAGACTCGTCCTGTCTCGGATCAATCTCAATATCGTACGATCGAGCATTGGGCGCTTCCGACGCGGCGTGGTGGCGACTGCGAAGATTTTGCGCTGCTGAAAAAACGAGAGCTAATTCGTCAAGGTATCGCACCAGAGCGCCTGTTGATTGCTAAGGTTTTAACCCGGAAGCGCACTGGCCATGCTGTGCTTGTCGTGCGCACAGATCAGGGCGACATGGTTTTAGACAACCTGACGAACCGGATTAAAAAGTGGCAGGACACTCGCTACATGTTTCTCACAATGCAAAATCCTAAAGCACCGGAGTCCTGGGTAGGCGTTCTGCAACGCG
>CAYFXM010000105.1:0-9144 GCA_964346965.1 uncultured Actibacterium sp.
TGCCGGATTGGACCGGTAGGTGCAGGTAAGGCATCAGTTTCGCGCATTCGCCATGGGCGGCGATCAGGGCGTCGTCCATATCGTTGGGGTGGCTGGTGGTGAAGCGGATACGCTCCAGCCCGTCGATGTCGTTCAGCGCCCAGATCAATTGAGCAAGCGACCAGTCGCCGCCCTCGCCTGCCCCGTGATACGCATTCACGTTCTGACCCAGCAAGGTGATCTCGCGCACGCCACGTTCGACCAGATCGCGGGCCTCGGTCAACACGCGGTCGACAGGGCGCGAGACTTCGGCCCCGCGGGTATAGGGCACCACGCAGAAGGCACAGAACTTGTCGCAGCCTTCTTGGACGGTCAGGAAGGCGGTCGGGCCGCGTTTCGCTTTGGGGCGCGATTTCAGCTTTTCGAACTTGTCTTCCTCGGGGAAGTCGGTGTCGAGCGCTTTCTCGCCGTCGCGCGTCTTCGCCTCCATCTCTGGCAGGCGGTGATAGCTTTGCGGGCCGACAACAAGATCGACCAGCGGCTGGCGGCGCATGATCTCTTCACCTTCGGCCTGGGCGACACAGCCCGCGACGCCGATTTTCAGGTCGGGGTTTTCTGCCTTCAGGCCTTTGAAGCGGCCCAGTTCGGAATAGACCTTCTCGGCCGCCTTTTCCCGGATGTGACAGGTGTTCAGCAGGATCATGTCCGCATCCTCGGGGGACTTGGTTTCGACATAGCCTTTGCCACCCATGGCCTCTGCCATGCGCTCGCTGTCATAGACGTTCATCTGACAGCCGTAAGTTTTGATATAGAGCTTCTTCGGTTCGGACATGGGCTTGTTCCTGCGCGTTCGAAGCGCAGGCTCTACACGATCCCGGACCGTCCCGCAACGCTTGCATTCACGCACGAATTGCCTGAGGTTGCTCGCCGAACCCCGCAACCACTCGCAGGACCGATGCAGCACCACTCGCTTGCCGCCTTTCTGACCAGCCCGACGATCCACGCCAAAGGGCCCTTGGCTATGATCTTCGACGAGGACGGCGTCGAACTAGAGGGGACGTTGGAGCATCACCTGAGGTTAGGTTTTACGACCATCGTCGTGCTGACCGAACAGCCATCCGCGATTTCCCCTGACTTGGCCGATCGGGTTGAGGTCGTGCCTTGCGAGACGTCGCGGTCAAACGCGGTTCCCACGGTGGTTAACCGTGTGACTGCTGCCGCGCCCGGGCGCTGGATGTATTACTGCTTTAACGCTGAATACCTATTCTATCCTTTCTGCGAGACCCGCTCGGTTGGCGAGATGCTGGCCTTCCATACCGAGGAGCGTCGAGGCGCGATGCTGACATATGTGATCGACCTCTATGCGGGCGATCTGCAGGCGGTTCCGAACGCGGTGGCCACAGATCAGGCGTTGATGGACAGGTCGGGGTATTATGCTTTGGAGCGCGAGGACCCGGAGAACGGCTATGCCGCGAAGGACCGGCAGATGGACTTCTACGGTGGTCTTCGCTGGCGGTTCGAGGAACACGTGCCGTGGAATCGTCGTCGGATCGACCGGATCGCCCTGTTCAAGTCTAAGCCGGACCTGCAACTGCGGGCCGATCACACGTTCACGGACGAAGAGTACAACACCTACTCCTGCCCTTGGCACCACAACCTGACTGCCGCGATCTGCTCTTTCCGCGCTGCCAAGGCCTTGAAGGCCAACCCCGGGTCACGCGACGAGATCAGTGATTTCCGCTGGAAGAAATCGGTGCCGTTCGAGTGGAATTCGCAACAGCTTCTGGAGTTGGGCCTGATCGAGCCCGGCCAGTGGTTCTGACGTCTAACGCAGACAGTTCACAAGAGTTTGTGTCATGTCATCCAGCACTTGCCCGTAAAGCTGCGGCCCCGGCTCAAATCCCGTGCCAAGAGGGTCGAGCACGCCGTGACCGATGTCGCTTCCCCCGGTCACCGAATTGATCAGGCCCGCGTTGAACTGTGGCTCGGAAAACGCACAGACAGCCCCGGACTCGGCGATTGCGTCTCGCAGCTCGATCAGACGTGCAGCGCTTGGAGCTGTGGCATCGCTGAGGCTGATGGCGCCGAGTGGCGACAGGGCAAAACTTGCCTCGAAATACTGATATGCGTCGTGGAAAACCACATAGGATTTGGTTCGAACCGACTCCAGTTCCGCTGCCATCCGAACGGCCTGAGTGTTCAGCGCCTCGATCGCGCGGGTCGCGTTTGACCTGTAGATATCCGAATTCTCGGGATCGATTTCCGCAAGGCGTTCGGCAATTACTTTGAGCCATAGCGTGCCGTTTTTTGGATCGAGCCAAGCATGAGGATCAACCCCGTCGTGATCATGTGCATCTTCGTGATCATGCGCATCTTCGTGATCATGCTCGTCATGGTGATTATGCTCATCTTCGTGGTGCTCGTCATGGGGGTCATGATCGTGTTCGCCCTCGTGAACCTGCGAGAACACCGCCAAGTTCCGAACGGGCCAAAGTTGCGTGCCGGTTTGCTCGGTCAGAGGAACGGAGGCGGCTGAAGGCGCGAGATCCTCCACAAGATCCTCCAACCACGGGGTCAAGCTGTCGCCCACCCAGAAGACCGCATCAGCCCGCTGCAATGCCCGCGCTTGAGACGGGCGTAATGCGTAGCCATGAGGCGACGCGCCCGGGTCCATCAGTATGGAAGGTTCGCCGATGCCCTCCATCACCTGCGAAACCAGCGAGTGGATGGGGCTGATATCGGCTACGACCAGGGGCGCCTCGGCCCGAGCCATCGGGGCAAGCACACAAAAACAGGTAGTCAGAACACGAAGCATCTTGATTCCGTTATGTTATAACATGTAGATACGCACCTACCGTCCGCGTTTACCGGATGCAAGCAGGAAAAGGCCCTTTCATGACCGTCATTGGTTTCGAAAAACATGATCACCACCACTGCATCACCGGCGCGTTACAGGGAGCAGAAACTTATTGCGCCGAGCTTAAGCTGAAACTCACCCCGACACGCCGACGCGTTCTGGAGATTCTTCTAGAGCGTCACCGGGCGATGGGGGCGTACGACATACTAGAACACCTCACCAGAGAGGGGTTGGGATCACAGCCACCGGTCGCCTATCGCGCGCTGGACTTCCTTGTCACACATGGTTTCGTCCACAAGATCGAACGGTTGAACGCTTATATCGCCTGCACGCATCAGGGCGAAGACCATGCGCCGGGCTTCATGATCTGCACCAATTGCCACACCATCGCCGAAGTGCCCACCGCCTCGGTTCGGTCCATCCTTGGGGAAGCCGCGCGGGAAACCGGGTTTAAGGTCAGCCGCGCCATGGTCGAGGCCGAGGGGCTTTGCGCCAATTGTCAGGAACACCCGTCATGAGCCTGATATCACTTGAAAATGTCGAGGTGCGCCACGGAGACCTGACCGCCTTGCACGGGGTACAGTTCATGATCGATCGCGGCGAGATCGTCACGGTGGTGGGACCGAACGGCTCTGGAAAATCCACGTTGATCCGCACGCTTGTCGGCGCGATTAGGCCCCACAAAGGCAGCATGATCCGCCAGACCGGATTGAAGATCGGCTATGTGCCGCAGAAGCTTTTCATTGACCCGACGCTTCCCATGACAGTGATGCGGTTCATGTCCCTGCCGCGTCGGATTTCGCGCCAACGTGCAGAAGAGGCCCTAGGCAAGACGGGAGCCGGCGGATTGGGCCAACGTCAGATGAGCGGACTGTCCGGCGGCCAGTTCCAGCGCGTGTTGCTGGCCCGAGCGATCCTTGAAAACCCCGATCTTCTGATCCTTGACGAGCCCACGCAGGGGCTTGATCAACCAGGCGCTGCGGCGTTCTACCAATCCATCGAGACATTGCGTAAGGAACTGAACTGCGCCGTTCTGATGGTCAGCCATGACTTGCACGTGGTGATGAGCGCCTCGGACCGGGTAATCTGCATGAACGGCCATATCTGCTGCGAAGGCGCGCCCGAAATCGTGGCAAGCGCACCGGAATACCGCGCCCTGTTTGGCAGCGGGACACATGGCGCGTTGGCGCTGTATCGCCACACCCATACCCATTCGCACGACGATTGCGAGCACGATCACAACCACGAGGCGGAGCACGAGCATGCTTGATGATTTCCTGTTACGCGCCGCCCTTGCAGGTATCGGGGTCGCCATAGCAGCGGCACCGTTGGGGTGTTTCGTGGTCTGGCGTCGAATGGCCTATTTTGGAGACGCCACCGCCCACGCCGCCGTTTTGGGCGTCGCAATTTCGCTGGCCATGTCCGTCTCGATTTTCGCCGGAGCCTTGTTGGTCGCCCTCGTGATGGCGCTGATCGTGACGTCGCTTCAGGGACGCGGCCACGCCATGGATACGCTTTTGGGCGTCCTTGCCCATTCCTCGCTGGCGTTGGGGTTGGTGGCCGTATCCTTTCTTCAAGGCGTCCGGGTCGACCTGATGGCCTATCTCTTTGGTGACATCCTCGCCGTCAGCAAATCCGATCTGACGGTGATCTGGGCCGCTGCGCTCGCAGTGCTCGCCCTACTGGGCTGGCGCTGGTCGGCCTTGTTACTGGCCACGCTGAACCCGGATCTCGCCCGTTCCGCCGGAGTTAACCCCAAACGCGAGGACCTCATCCTGACGCTGGCGCTGGCGCTGGTGGTCGCCGTCGCGATCAAGCTGGTTGGAGCTTTGCTGATCGGTGCGATGCTATTGATTCCGGCGGCGACAGCACGGTCCTTTACTCGTGGCCCGGAAACCATGGCCGCCGCAGCCACAGTCATAGCGATCCTGTCGGTCTTCGGAGGGCTCGGAGCTTCAGTAACGCTGGACAGCCCGACGGGGCCGACAATCGTGTGCTTTGCCGCAGCCTTGTTTGTTGGCGCACTTTCCGGCCGAAGGATCGCCTCTGGGCGTTCGATTTAGTCACTGGCAAATCGATCAAGCTCGTTTGCGTCCGCATCTAATGCCACCAAGCTTTAGCTGCTAATCGCCGGTTATCGGCTCAACTAAAACCGCCCCGCGGGCCCTGTTAGAGTTCACCTCTGTCCCGACGCGGTAGGTGTCCAAAACCCCGTCGGGTGTTGGTTGCATTAGTCGGGCGGCCCCTTTTCCTGACTCACCAAGCCAAAGCGGCCAGTTCTCGGCCTCCAGCACCACCGGCATGCGGTGGTGAATATGGTCGATATCCGTACTGGCAGAGGTTGTGACGATAGCACAGGTTGTCTGGTGTTCGCCTTCTCTCTCCCACTCCTGCCAAATCCCGGCGAAAACCATTGGGGCCCGGTCGGCGCGGTGGACATACCAGGGCAATCGGTGGCCATCCTCGTCCTTCTCCCATTCATAAAACCCATCTGCGGGGATCAGGCAACGGCGGGCACGGCAAGCCTCTTTGAACGCAGGTTTCTCGGCGATGGTTTCGGAACGCGCATTAATTAGAAGCGGACCACCCGCAGGGGACTTGTACCAATGCGGGATGAAACCCCATCGCATCGGCTTCAGGAACCGCGCGCCACTGTCACTGGTCACCGTAAATATCTGTGTCGTGGGGCAAATGTTGAAATTCGGAAGATCGGGTAGATCGTTGGCTGGAACCGCATCGAACAGTTTGACCATCGCGTCGACCGGCAGGGTCAGGGCAAAACGTCCGCACATCGCCGCCCTCTTACCGTAATAAACTAGAATAGAGCAGCATGCCCCGGGCCGTAAGTGGGGCAGTCGCCTGTTGCCACAGGACGCCAAAGCCAATTGGATCCAGCTTGGCCGCCTGCCCGATCTCGCCAAGTGTCCGGCGTCCGTTGATCCCCGCCAGAACCGTTGCAGCCTGCTTCGGCAGGGTTAGCTTCTGCTTTTCCTGTCCAAGCGTCACCTGCAGAGGCTTGCCTGCTGCCACCACTCTGGCAAGAGCAGCTGGATCGGCTCCGATCAGATGCGGGACCAGCGAAGAATTGCGACCATCTGCGGCGCGGCGCTCCTCTCCTTTAGAAACCGCATAGGCCACGTGGGTTCGGATAGAGCCGCGAAGTTGCTCTGCAATCGCCATCCTATCGGCCACTGGCATGTCGTCAGGCACTTCGGCCAAATCGGTCGGATCATAGAGCGCCGGCATCGTAAAGGAGCTCAGCGCCCAGTCCGTTCGGTCCAGTGTCTCGAGCAAGCTCGGCACGTCATAAGCGCGATCCTGCCCGTGCAGCAGCAGGTCATAGAACCCCGCGTCGCTGCGCAGGTGGTCGCCCAGATTGGGGTTGGATTTGAAAGGATGACCCTCTGGCAGACGTTTGAGCACCTGTTTCGCCTTTGCTAGCCGTTCCTGAGGGGGCAGATCGGCGTAGAGCAGCCCAAAGGCCTCTTGCAGGGGATAGACCCCCGATCGACCGAGTGGCGCATAGACCATGAACCCCATCCCGCCGCCGGGTGCCAGCGCAGCACGCAGGGCCGAAAACCCGGCATCCGGGCTCGGAAGGTGATGGAGCACGCCACAGCAGTCGATGTAGTCGAACTGCCCAAATTCGGGCGCCTCCAGCAGGCTTCCGGTGTGGAAGGTGACCGAAGTCAGCCCGCGCTCTTTCGCCCGCGCCTCGGCCACGGCGCGCGAGGAGGTCGAGAGATCGACATAGGTGATCTCGTGCGGTTTCTTCGTCGCCGTTAGGTAGTGCGCCAACTGGATGAGCCCGTCCCCGGTACCGCCGCCAGCCACCAGAACACGCAGTTTTTTCGACCAATCGCGCTGGCCACCCCACAAGTAATGGTCCATCTCGACAGGATGAGAAGGCGATCCGGTCACAAGCCGCTTCCGCTCGTCCTTTGGGTTCCGTTCGGGATAGGGGAAAGCTTCGTATTGTTCTTTGACCGTAACCATCCGCGCACCTTGCCTTTGGCGCAACAGTGGCATGGGCCTCAGGCAAAGGTAAAGCCGATCACCCCCTTTTGCGGGCGATTTCGATCTTGGCTTCCAGCATCGACATGTCCTGCACAATCTGACGACGCTTGGTGCGGTCGCCCGTCTCGCGCAGTTCTTCCCGCAGCTTGGATAATTCGCGAGACAGAGAGACGAACTCAGGTACCGCGCCATTGCCCTGAAGAATTCGGTGCATCACGGCATTGTCGGGGTCGTCGCACTTGGGCAGGGGCTTGCCCGCGCCTTCGAGATTGTCGAAGTCGCCCTCGGCCTCAGCCTTGCGTATTTTCGCGTTTATGAGGTCGATCAGCGGGTGATCCATGGCCCTACCCCGGTCTGGTATGGGCGCATATTAGCAAAGCGTCCGAATGCCGAAAAGGTTGTGGATCTAAAGGAGATTTAGAGTCCGCCTAGGATCATTAGCAGACTAGTGACATCGCCTTGCCTAACAACACTCCGGATCGCAGTTGCCCGGCGCCAAACCAGAGATGTTCTCGAGGGCGTCCCGTTCTATCAGGCAACAATCGACAATTGCCGACTTAAGCTGTCGTCTTCCTCGCTGTACACGGGATTTGACCGTCGAGACATTAAGACCGCTCGCGGCAGCCAAATCTGTCTGTCGCCCGCCTTCAATATCTACATATCGAATTGCGTCCCTGTAGGCTTCCGAAAGATTCTTCAGCAAAGGCGTGAGACATTCATAGAATCCTTCGGACGGCATGTCTGACTGTGTGTCCGGAATATCCTCCGGAACCCCGCCAGTCGCGACGGCCGCGTGTTTTCGCTGGCGACGGACGTGATCAATCAGGGCGGTTTTAGCAACTGAATAGAGCCACGCCAGCGGCTCTTGTGCGTTTTCAAGCGCAGTCCTGTTGCGTGTAACCCTCAGGAACACGTCCTGCAGCACATCCTCGACATCATCGGCGTTTCCGAGGCGCCTTGCCAAGTATTGCCGTAGCGTTGCTTGGAATTCCCTGTAGGCCATCTCCGGATCGTGCATGTTTATTCCCTTAACAGCAGCGTTGTTCGCCCTTGTCGCGTGCTCGAAAGAAACTTTCGAGGTTGTCAGGAAGGGTGTAGGTGGACCGCCCGTAGGT
Organism: uncultured Actibacterium sp.; assembly: GCA_964346965.1. Taxonomy (GTDB): domain Bacteria; phylum Pseudomonadota; class Alphaproteobacteria; order Rhodobacterales; family Rhodobacteraceae; genus Actibacterium_B. The sequence goes on from CAYFXM010000105.1 coordinate 7,969, forward strand.
ATCCGCGCAACAGCTGGAAACGTCTTGAGACTGAGCGGTGGCAGCGCTCAAAATTGCCTCGACAATCTTCCCTGTCGGAGCGGCGGAATAGACTTGGCCTTTCCAATGCCACGTTCGGCAGTTCACCGTCGTTTCCCCCCCGGCGATATCACCGCAACTGCCACATTCCCCCTGTGTTTGGTCTGGATCAATATCGACGCCATTGATGCGGATCGTAGGGGAGGTTTCCAATTGATATGCAAGCGCATCCTCGCGGGTCGCAACATGAATTCTTCTAACCTCAAGCCTCGCGCCAAGTGCAGCCAGGGGCGCTGCCACAATCTCAACCGCTTCGTCCAGCGCCTGCCCTGTCCCACCGCACGGTTTACAGATGCTTTCATCGAGAAATAAGAAATCGAGCTTAAGAGTGGTTTGCTTGTCCGCTCTTGTGTCCCGTGCTGAGGACCCGCTGCAACAACCCATGGGATATCTCCTTTCGTTTTACCGTTTACAACTATTGACGACGGAAAATCAAAAAGGACGCATCTGTGTCGAACTTTCCGACGTGGAGATAACACGCATATGGTGCGCGAAGATGAATAGCGGTTACAAACTGCGAATTGGCCCGTCCGCTGTCGCATCGAACATAAAAAGGGCGCACCAACTGGCACGCCCCCTGCTTTGCCTGATCTCGCTTACTTCAGGGTGATGCGGCCATCCATATAGGGCGTGTAAGGTCCGGCCTTGGTCATGTAGTCGACCAGTACTTCGGCCAGATCGGGGCCAAAGTCATAGACATTCATCGCTTCTTTGAACATCGCGTAGCCATCACCGCCCCGGCGCAGAAAGTCGTTGGACACAAGACCATAGACCCTGTCGGCCTCCAACGGCTGATAGCTGCCATCAACCATCACCAAGACCTCGGTCACGCGGTCGCCGGCCGCATTGCCAGTCACGGCAGTGTATTTCATTCCGGCGATCTGGGCGAAACGACCATCCTTATCCGCATCGTCATACTGGGCCAGCGCATTTTCTAGCGCATCTTTGATTTGAGTGCCCTTCAGTTGGAAAGTGGCCAGCGTGTTCTGGAATGGCAGGACGGTATAGACCTCGCCCATCGTCACCTCGCCCTCGTCGATCGAGGCTCGGATACCGCCGCCGTTCATGATGGCGATCTGGATGCCCTGATCTTTCACA
>CAYFXM010000106.1:0-8796 GCA_964346965.1 uncultured Actibacterium sp.
CGGTCGACTCGGGCTTTGCCCCGAACGACTGGCAGGTGGGTCAGACCGGTAAGGTTGTTGCTCCCGAGCTGTATGTTGCCGTCGGTATCTCGGGCGCAATTCAGCACCTGGCGGGTATGAAAGACAGCAAGATCATCGTCGCGATCAACAAGGACGAAGAAGCACCGATCTTCCAGGTTGCCGACTACGGTCTGGTTGCCGACCTGTTCGACGCCGTGCCCGAGCTGATCGAGAAGCTGTAAGGCCTGTGCGCGACATGAATTCACACGGGGGCCAGTTTGGCCCCCGTTTTTTTCGTACTACGCTCTGATTGGCGCAACCTTTGCCGGGTTCTTTTTCGTCCATCCCAAACATGAATTTGTAACTTTATTCCACTCTGCACGCGCCGCTGAAAAAGCCTTGGGAACTCCTCACCTAAAGCCCTTGCCCTGCGTGGTCACAGGCGCATAAGCTGCCTTGGAAATTAGAAGGAAAAACGGATGAGCATCTCTTCGGTTGGCGTTGTTGGCGCAGGTCAGATGGGCAACGGCATCGCACATGTAATGGCGCTCGCCGGCTATGACGTTTTTCTCAACGACATCTCTCAGGACGGCCTCGACAAGGCAATGGGGGCGATCAACCGCAACATGGAGCGTCAGGTTAGTCGCGAGAAGATTTCGGCCGAAGAAAAGGCGAGCGCCATCGGGCGCATTCGCACCACGCTGGAACTAACCGAACTGGGGCAAACCGATCTGGTGATCGAAGCCGCGACCGAAAACGAAGACGTTAAAAACAAGATCTTCGCAGCGCTTTTACCGCATCTGAAACCCGAAACGATCCTGACTTCGAACACGTCGTCAATTTCGATCACGCGGCTGGCTTCGCGCACCGACCGGCCTGAGAAATTCATGGGTTTCCACTTCATGAATCCAGTTCCCGTAATGCAGTTGGTTGAACTGATCAGGGGGATTGCCACGGACGAACCGACCTACAAGGCTTGCCTGAGCGTGGTGGAGAATCTCGGCAAGACGGCTGCGAGCGCTGAGGACTTCCCAGCTTTCATCGTCAACCGCATCCTGATGCCAATGATCAACGAGGCGGTCTATACGCTTTACGAAGGCGTTGGCTCGGTGAAATCCATCGATGAATCAATGAAGCTTGGCGCCAACCACCCTATGGGACCACTGGAACTTGCCGACTTCATTGGTCTGGACACCTGCCTTGCGATCATGAACGTCCTGCACGACGGTCTGGCCGATACAAAGTATCGCCCCTGTCCGCTTCTGACGAAATATGTCGAAGCCGGCTGGCTGGGCCGTAAAACCAAGCGCGGCTTCTATGACTATCGTGGCGACAGCCCTGTGCCGACCCGCTAGATTGCCAGCGGTCTTTCCATTCCCTTGGGTACTGTCAGTCTCGCAAAGCGAGAGTTTGTTCGCGTAGCCAGTTCATGAAGCCGCGCGGGTTCGAAGACCAGTTTTCGATTTCTTCGCGCGCCAAAGCCTCTCCAACCCTCGGATACTGGGGCCTGTCGAAAGCGTAAGCGACCTCGTGCAGCAACAGCCCCTGTCGCAGTGTCGCTGAAATCTTATTGGCGATGTGATACCAGCGCGAATTCTGTCCCGGGAAATAGATTGGGACCACTTGAGCTTTCGAACGCTGGATCATCTTCGCGGTAAACGGATTCCATTCAGCTTCAACGGCGCGTCCGAACCAGCTTTCCGAGGCCGCCACCACGCCGGAGGGGAACAGGACAATCGCTCCGCCGTCGGAAAGATGCTCCATCGCACGCTTGCGCATTTCAAGGTTCTTCTTCAGCGCATCCGCCTCGTGGGCGAAGGGTACGGGGATCATGAATTGCTCGATCTCCCCTACCCCCGTCAAAAGCGAACGGGTCAGGATCTTATAATCGGTTCGCACCCGGCCAATCAGCTCTGCCAAAATCATTCCGTCGATCAAACCATGTGGGTGGTTCGCAGTGATGACCAAAGGGCCTTCCTTCGGGATACGGGCAATTTCCTCTTCCGGAGTTTGCAGGTCGATCTTCATGACCTCCAGCGCCTGCTTCCAGAATGGCTGACCGAAGGGGACTCCCATTGCTTCGAACCTGCGAATGCGGCGCAAGATCGACAGCTTGCCGGTCAGAAGTTCCATCGTCTGGATAATCTTGACCTGCAGCGGGTTCTCAAATGTGTTGGCATAAGACAGGCGGCGGCTGTCATAGGGTTCGTCGGACAGACTTCCGTCACCCTGCCCGCGCAGGTCGGTGCGGGCAGTCGTCATTTTGCCCCGACGAATATCCGTATTCTCCACCACGTCTTTCATCCCACGGTGCTTTGGCTCACATGCCTTCTCCGAACAGGTCGTCGACAAGCGCCTCCAGCGCGTCCGCAAGTTGCTCTGCTTCTGGACCGCTGGTCGTGACGTCAATAGAAGTACCACGCGAGGCCGCCAACATCAAAAGACCCATAATCGAGTCGCCCGTCGTCTCCATACCGTCCTTCTCGACAAGCGCAGAGGCGTTGAATCGCTCGACGGTCTCGACAAATTTTGCCGAAGCCCGGGCGTGCAGCCCTTTCACATTCCGGATGTCGAGTTTCCGGATCACCGATGTCGTCATGTATCGCTCTACTCTGCAGTCACGTCGAAACTGTCTATATATTTTCTGCCAGCTTCCAAAGCGTTTTCTACAGCACCAGCCACCGGAAGGTGGCGCGATTTCGCGAGTTTAATAAGCATCGGCAGATTCGCGCCGTATAAAATAACGCGGTCATTGGCGTGACAGGCCCGCATGCTGAGGTTCGACGGCGTCCCGCCAAACATGTCCGTAACGACCACGACACCGTCCGACATATCCACGGAATCCGCCGCTTTGGTGATCTCGTCCTGCTTGATCGCACGATCGTCCTCGGCACCGATCGAGACAGCAACCATGCCGGGCTGTTTCCCCACAACATGCTCAACCGCGGAAAGATATTCCCGCGCCAAACCGCCATGAGCAACGATCACAATACCGATCAAGCGGATTTCCCCGTCTTCGCCGAAGAGGCCAAACCGGCCCTTCGTTCAAGTTCACGATGTCTTTTAGACACCTGCCAACCTTTTTCTGCAAGTGCATTGGTTAATTTTTCAGCTAATGTCACAGACCTGTGCTGCCCACCTGTGCAGCCAAACGCAATCGAGACATGCGATTTCCCCTCTTCGCGGAAGGCGGGCAGCAGCATCAGCACCAAATCGCGGACGCTTTCAAAGAAACCATCAAAGCGGGAATCACCCACGACGTAGTCCGAAACCTCCGGCGACAATCCGTTCAACGAGCGGAGTTCTGGTTGCCAATATGGGTTCTTCAAGAACCGGCAGTCAAAGACCATATCCGCCCCGCGGGGAACGCCGCGCTTATAAGAAAACGAATGTACCGAAACCGCCAATCTCGCAGTGCCTTGCTCGGCTCCGAAGAGCCGGGAAAGGTCGGCCCGCAGGTCATGGATTGTGATTTCTGTAGTGTCGATCAGAATATCCGCGAGCGCCTTGATCGGGCTCATCAGATCATTGTCGCGGGCCACCCCTTCCGCCGCACTTTCGGCTGGTGCCAACGGGTGCCGACGGCGAGTCTCCGAGAACCGGCGGATCAGAATATCGTCGGAGCAGTCAAGGTAAAGCACCTCGACCTGAACGCCGCTGCGTCCCCTCATCTGCTCGATAAGATCGGCAAGGGTTGTCGTGCTGAAATCGCGGTTACGGCTATCGACGCCAAGCGCCAAGGGGCGATCCAACGGAGGGCCGTCGATCAATCGGGGAATCAGGGACAATGGCAGGTTGTCGATAACTTCAAACCCGAGGTCTTCCAGCGCATTCAAAGCAGTCGAGCGACCCGCACCAGACGGTCCGGTGACAAACACCGCGCGGTGGATATCCTGATGCTGAGTCTCGTCGCTCAAGCCACCCGTCCTGCTTTGAGGTACTGCAAAATCGCAGGAGCAAAATGGGCATGATCGACGCGAAGAAGCAAGTCAACTTCCCGTCCGAGAATAGAGATGGAGCGTTGCGGCGGCAGACGGTGCTCTTCCGCAACATCGAGATCGACAACCAGGCACAAACGTGCTCGTGCAACTGTCTCGGCGGCCAACAAACCGACACCGCGGGCTTCAATCTTATTGGTGATACTTTCGGGGCAACTGACCCAGAGACCGGATTCCCGGTGCCGCCGCACCAGCGTCCCGTCGTCAGCTACAAGCTGGGCTCCATATGACATGAGTTGAAGTGCCAGCGACGACTTCCCACTGCCTGAAGCACCGCATATGGCAACCGCCCTACCATCCAGCGCGACGCTGCTTGCGTGGAGAAGTGTGTGGTCAGCCGACATAGCGGCCTCAGATCGGAAGGCCCACGACAAAGCGTGCGCCTAGCGGAGGCGTTCCCGGCTCAGCCTCGCCCGGCAGGATGTTCTCAGCCCAGATCACACCGCCATGCGCCTCGATAATCTGTTTCGAGATCGCAAGGCCAAGGCCAGAGTGATTGCCGAACTGCCCTACTGGACGCTCAGAGTAGAAACGGTTGAAGATCTTGGTGAGGGCTTCTTCGGGAATGCCGGGGCCAGTATCCTCGACCACGACCAGAACCCGGTTTTCTCGCTTACGAGCCCATATGCGCACTGCATCACCTTCTTCACAGAAGGAGATCGCGTTGGTGATAAGATTGACAAAGACCTGTGCCAGCCGCGGTTCAAGCCCCGTTAAATGGACCGGATCGCTTGGCAAATCGGTAATGAAATCCACACCCTTGGTCTGCGCCTCTTCGGACAGATAGAGCGTTAGGTTTTCAAGCAACTGGCGCAGGCTGAAGTTGGTCTCTTCCTCTTTCACCAGTTCACTGTCCAGCCGCGAAGCGTTGGAGATATCGCTGACCAGCCGGTCAAGGCGGCGCACGTCGTGCTCGATCACATCCAGCAGTTTTTGCCGCTGATCCTCTCGCTGGGCCATACGCAGGGTACCAACGGCAGAACGCAAAGACGCCAGCGGATTCTTGACTTCATGAGCAACATCCGCCGCGAATTGCTCGTTCGCATCAATTCGGTCGTAAAGCGCAGTGACCATGCCCCGAAGAGCTCCGGATAGTCGACCGATCTCGTCAGGGCGCGCGGTCAGGTCGGGGATGCGCACGCGGCTAGGGCGCACACGTTTCGCGTTCTTGTCGTGCCCGATCTCTGCCGCTGCCGCGAGGTCGGACAACGGGTTTGCAATCGTGCTCGCCAGGACCAGGCTAAGCCCGACCGACACCAGCAATGCGATCACGAACATTCGCAGCACCTGCTCTCGTTCATTCCGCACCAGAAAGTCGATTTCGCCACCAGCACTGACCAGAGCCAATCCGCCGATGATATCGCCGCGACGGAGGATCGGTGTGGTAATGGTAAAGACAGTTGGGTTCTGGCCACTGTTTATGACATCAGCAACCGTCTGACTTTCCGCCAATGTGCTGGCAAGGTTGATACGCGCGTAATCTTCAAGTCTCTGCGTCGGCGCAGTTGCGACCTCGTTGCCAAATATGTTGCCGAACTTGCTCCAAGTGACGGTCAGAAAATCAGTGATAAGCGTCGGATTGTCAGATGTGTCAATGATGGATGGTGAACGGGGCACCATACCCAAGCTGGACACGACCAACGTTTCGTTAAGATCGAACACGAGGACCTCGATATCCTCAGATAGTTTGATCTGTTGTAATACATCGGCAGCATCTACGCCGTCGCCGCCCACGAGGCTGACCGGGCCATAGCGCGGCAAGCTCGCTTCGACGACGTCGGCGATCAACTCGGCCTTGGTGACAAGGGTTGCCTCTTGCTGAGCAATCATACTGTCGCGACCGGGATTCAAATACAAAATCCCGGCGATCATCACGATCAGGGCAACAAGGTTAAATGTGATGATCTTCCGCGCAAGAGGAGACCGGTTGATCGAGACCGCGTTGCGGTCGCGACGCTGCGCCATCAGCTCTGGCGGAAAATCGGCATCCGGCGTTACCCAGTCCTCTCCAAGGATAACCCCGCCGGACTTTGAGCTCTGCATGTCTCGCACTGCCTTGCTCCGCTCGATGCGCACCTACTCCTCGTTGTAACGGTAGCCGATACCGTAGAGTGTCTCGATCGCCGAGAACTCCGAATCCACCTGCCGCATCTTCTTGCGCAGGCGTTTGATATGGCTGTCGATGGTCCTGTCGTCGACATAGACCTGATCGTCATAGGCCACGTCCATCAACTGATCCCGGCTCTTCACAAAACCGGGACGTTGTGCCAACGCCTGCAGAAGCAGGAATTCGGTCACGGTCAGGGACACATCCTGCCCTTTCCAACTGACTGAATGGCGAAGCGGGTCCATGGTCAGCGAGCCACGGACCATTGTCTTGGCTTCTTCCGTGGGCGCACCGCTTTCGTCGGCGGCAATCACTTCCTGTCGACGCAACAGGGCGCGAATTCGCTCGACCAGAAGGCGCTGCGAAAACGGTTTCTTCACATAGTCGTCCGCCCCCATCCGGAGACCCAGAACCTCGTCGATCTCATCGTCTTTCGAAGTCAGGAAAATGACCGGCATATTGGTTTTTTGCCGCACGCGCTGCAGCAAATCCATGCCGTCCATTCGCGGCATCTTGATGTCGAAAACACCCATATCCGGAAGGCGTTTATTAAACGCCTCTAGCGCGGATTGACCATCGTTGTAAGTTTCGACCTCAAAGCCCTCGGCTTCAAGCGTCATGGAGACCGAGGTCAAAATATTTCGGTCGTCATCCACCAATGCAATACGTGACATTAGAAATCCCTAGCTCTGCCCTTGTCCCTTTTTTGCCACATTCTCCCCGTTTCCGGTAATTGAATCAATGGTCAAATGCGAATCGCACTGCCTGCGGGGTGTTTGCGAGTCAGAAATTTCGCGCGTGAGTCCTATGTGTGACATTTTTTTATCGAAAGGTTGCGCTAACTCGCCCCCTGATAGCGCTAACTGAGACAAACGCCCCTGTTCTAACTTTGAAATCGCGTGATATAGCAGCGCCATTCGCGCAGCGAACGCGCGGGTCGGCGTCCTTTACTGCGCCTTAAAGGACCGCTGTTCAAAAATGACCCATCGCGGGAGGCGCAGGAGCTAGCAGATGACAATTGGACGGGTGAACCCCTCGCAGCGTTTGGATGATCAAGGCATCACTGGGCTGGGTCAGGTCTATTATAACCTGATGGAGCCTGCGCTCGTCGAGACTGCCCTGAAACGTGGCGAAGGCACGCTTGGTAATGGCGGCGCATTCCTCGTTTCGACTGGTGAGCACACTGGTCGTTCGCCGAAGGATAAATTCGTTGTTCGGACCGCTGATGTTGAAGACAACATCTGGTGGGAAAACAACAAGCCGATGGACCCGGCCTCCTTCGATGTACTTCACGCCGATATGCTGGAGCATATGAAAGGCCGCGACTATTTCGTACAGGACCTCTATGGCGGTGCCGACCCGGCGCACCGACTGGACGTGCGCATGGTTTCGGAACTGGCCTGGCACAACCTGTTCATCCGCCACCTGCTGCGCCGCCCCGAGCGTGACGAACTGGACGGTTTCGTTCCGGAGTTTACCGTTATCAACTGCCCCAGCTTCACCGCTGACCCGGCCAAGCACGGCTGCCGTTCGGGCACCGTGATTGCAATGAACTTCGAGAAGAAGCTGATCCTGATCGGCGGCACCGAGTACGCGGGCGAAAACAAGAAGTCGGTCTTCACCCTGCTGAACTACATGCTGCCGGAAAAAGGCATCATGCCGATGCACTGCTCGGCCAACCACGCGATCGACAACCCCGTCGACACTGCTGTGTTCTTTGGCCTGTCGGGCACTGGCAAGACCACCCTCTCGGCCGACCCGGCCCGCACCCTGATCGGTGACGACGAACACGGATGGTCGGACAAGGGCACCTTCAACTTCGAAGGCGGCTGCTACGCCAAGACCATCGGTCTGGACGCCGAAGCAGAGCCCGAAATCTTCGCCACCACCACCAAGTTCTCGACCGTGATCGAGAACATGGTCTTCGACGAAGAAACCAAAGAACTGGACTTCGACGATGACAGCCTGACCGCCAACATGCGTTGCGCGTATCCGCTGGAGTACATCTCGAACGCGTCGGAAACCGCTCTGGGCGGCCACCCGAAAAACATCATCATGCTGACCTGTGACGCATTTGGTGTTCTGCCTCCGATCTCGCGCCTGACCCCTGCGCAAGCGATGTACCACTTCCTGTCGGGCTTCACCTCGAAGGTTGCTGGCACCGAAAAAGGCGTGACCGAGCCGGAACCGACCTTCTCGACCTGCTTTGGTGCACCGTTCATGCCGCGTCGCCCGGAAGCCTATGGCAACCTGCTGCGCGAAAAGATCGCCTCGCACGGCGCAACCTGCTGGCTGGTGAACACCGGCTGGACTGGCGGCGCCTATGGCACCGGCTCGCGCATGCCGATCCGTGCCACCCGTGCGTTGCTTACCGCCGCACTGGACGGCTCGCTGAACGATGCTGAATTCCGCAAAGATCCGAATTTCGGCTTCGAAGTTCCGGTCTCGGTTCCTGGCGTAGCCGAAGTTCTGCTTGATCCGCGCCGCACTTGGGATGACCAGAACGCCTATGACGAGCAGGCTGCAAAACTGGTCAAGATGTTCTCGGACAACTTTGCTCAGTACCTGCCCTTCATCGATGAAGACGTGAAAGCCGCAGCAATCGGCTAATTCGACGAGAAACGAATTTGAAAAGCCCCGGCATTGTCCGGGGCTTTTTCATATCAGGGACTTGCGGATTAGGTTGGTCCC
>CAYFXM010000107.1:0-6177 GCA_964346965.1 uncultured Actibacterium sp.
GTGCTGCTGGCCGGAGGTACGCCAGTGCCCGTGGAATGCGGGATTGAGAACAGCTTCAAACTGACCGCAGATCAGTTGGAGGCCGCGATCACGCCCAAAACCAAGTGGCTGATCTTCAACTCGCCGTCGAACCCCACCGGGGCGGGCTATTCCCATGACGAGTTGAAGGCCCTGACCGATGTGCTGGTCCGCCACCCGCATGTCTGGGTGATGACCGACGATATGTACGAGCTGCTGGCCTATGACGATTTCACCTTCTGCACTCCGGCAGAGGTCGAACCCGCGCTTTACGACCGCACGCTGACCATCAACGGCGTGTCGAAGGCCTATGCCATGACCGGCTGGCGGATCGGCTATGCCGCCGGTCCGGTGGAGGTGATCGCCGCTATGCGCAAGGTGCAGTCACAGTCGACCTCTAACCCCTGCTCTATCAGCCAATGGGCCGCGGTGGAGGCACTGAACGGCCCGCAGGACTACATCCCCGAGAACAACATCATGTTCACCCGTCGCCGCAATCTGGTGGTCGAGATGCTGAACAAGGCAGACGGAATCGAATGCCCCAAGCCCGAGGGCGCCTTCTACGTCTACCCCTCAATCGCGGGCTGCATCGGCAAGACCTCTGCCGGGGGCACGCTGATCGAGAATGACGAAGCCTTCGCCACCGCCCTGCTAGAAGAGAAAGGCGTGGCGGTCGTGTTTGGTGCGGCGTTTGGTTTGTCGCCGAACTTCCGGGTCAGCTATGCGACCTCGGACGAGGAATTGGTGGATGCTTGTACGCGGATTCAGGAGTTCTGTGCGGGGCTTGGTTGAGGGTTTGACCCCTCTCTGCTGGATGGAAAGGCCAGTTTCCCTTTTCTAGACAACCAGTGGCTCGGCATAGGTGGCGCCCTGCGTCCCATTCTGGATAGCGGAGCGAAGACCTTAGCCTCTCTTCACCAGTGACCAGCCTGTCACGACCATCCTGATCCCCAGACCAAATGCGGCAAGACCAATGAACAGGATCGCAAGCCCCCAAAATACCCACGATCTATCTGGCTCGCCAAGAACCGAAATGACGCCCCAAATATAGCCACCGATGGCCCAGATCCCGATCAGTATTACTAGGCAGCCGAGACCGCAAAGCGACCAGCCAACCACTCTTTGCCATTGTCGTGACATTCGACGATCCTGCCAAACAAAATGGATGTCAGCAAGGATGGCCGCACGGCAACGGCAAAACCGGCGCGGACGTCCCTTAGGGATTCTGAATGCTTTCTATTGACGCGACGCGGCCATCCATCGTGCAGAATTCAAAGGTCGTCAGTTAGGGCGAAGCTGTAGTGTGAGGCCGATGGAAACAGGTCGGCTGACGGCGCATGGCCGAGCTCGGGTGCATTTCTTGTAAATTTGGATCGCGTCAATCCGCGGTTCAGCCTGAAAGGCCTTTCTTCAGGTCTTCAGGGTTCATGACCGGATTGAACGACACAGCAGCGTTTAATTTGGTGAATAGACCTTCGGTAATCTGCGGGATTTCAGACGGGTCGGCCATATCGAACACAGCCATCCCCGATCTCTGGCCATTCTCGGGCCAGAAATACGCCGCTTCCGGTTTCAATCGATCTAACAATTCCTTGACGGTTGTCATCAGTGTCCCATCTGCAAAGGCCTTGTTTCCGGCCTCGACAGGCACACTCCATCTTATCATCATACGCATAACAATCTCCCTTTGGTCTTCAATCCTTAGAGAATATCACGAACTAGCGGTCGCGCCCAAACTCGCGCGGGTGAACGATTGTTGCCGAGCGCGATATCTGGATAGAGCTAGATGGTCGTAATGCACATGATCCGGGTCGCCAATTTGAATGCTGTCGGGGCAGAGCTTGCCGAAGGACGGTCACCAAGGACCTTTCGCCATAACCAAACCTGCGGCTCTGACCATGGACCTGCTGGCCATCGTGATGTTGTTACCGCTTGCGGCGGTTTGAGGCGGGTCGTGCATGCAGGGCAGCCACCTCTGATGAATGCACTTGGGATGATTGTTGGCTGCACCCTTTTGATGATCCCGATCGTTCTTGTGGTCGATGGTCCTCCTAGTCTGGCCCTGTTTCCTAATGCTTGGTGAGCATTGCTGGGGACTGCTACCCTGTCCACCGCGCTTGCCCATGTTCTGTACATCGCCATTTTCGCCCGCGCGGGTGCGGTCAACCTGTTGTCGGTCACGCTGCTTCACCCACCCTTCGCAATTGGGCTGGGCGTCGCATTCTTGGACGAGCAGATTGGGACAGAGGCGTGGATCGGCTTTGCCATCATCGCTCTGGGCTTCGCCGTCAGCGGTGGACGCTTGGTTCCAAATCTGTTCGGACGTCGCGCATCAAAGGCGGACGTAACACCGAAATAGGTCCCCGGCTCATGTCAAAGACTAAAGGGAGTCGACTAGCGGCTACCCTTTGCGACCTTTCCGCTTCGCATCCTGCCGCACCTTCGCAGCGGCCATGGCGCGGGCTTTGTTTTTCTTACTGTTGGGCTTGCCCTTGGGCGGCGGGGGACCTTTGGGTTTGCGGTCTGCAGGCGCGCCGTCTTTGCTGCGGCGCGGAGTGTCAAAGCCACCCTTGGCATCGTATTTCGGCTTGCCTTTGCGTTCTGAAATGGCCGAAGCGATTTCAGGGTCGCGCTGGCCCTTGTGTTTTTGCTTGCGGGCGGGTTTATCGCTGTCCCACTTGGCCTTGGGTTTCTTGTCCGGGGCGTCGCTGTCCCACTTCGGCTTCTTCGGCGCGTCGTCTTTCCACTCGCGCTTGGGCGCGTCGTCGCGTTTGGGTTTGCGCGGCGCTTTCGCGCTGTCGCTATCCCACTTCGGCTTGCCCTTGAGTTTGCGGTCGTCGTCTTTGCGCTTGCCCTTGTAGCCCTCACGCGGGCCGTCCTTCTTGAAGCCCGGCTTGTTGCCGAACCGCTTGGGGCGGTTGTCTTCGGGCGGCAGGTCGGGGGCTTCGGCCAGTTGGGTGACCTCTCCCTTGCCCTCCACGCGCATCGAGGGGCCGAGGGCCGCAAGGAAGGTCGGTACGCTGGTTTCCAAAATTTGGACATAGGACATGTCCTGCCGGATACGGATCGCGCCGATGTCGTCCTTGGTCAGATCGCCTGCCTTACACAGCGCCGGCAGCAGGCGGCGCGGCTCGGCACCTGCGTCGCGGCCACCGGTGATCGAGAACCAAATGCTGGCGCCGAACTCTTCCCGCGGACGCGGGCGGTCGCGCTCCTTGCGCTCTGGCGCGGCAGAGATTTCTTCGGGCGCCGAGCGGATCGTGCCCCGCAGGCGCAGATAGGCGGCGGCGATTTGGTCGGCGGTGAAGGCCTCTGTCAGCTTGTCGATCAGCGGTTGTTCGGCCTCGGCGATGGGCGTCTGCCAATCGGGATGCGCCATCATCCGCTCTTCGTCGCGGGTTTTGACCTCTTCGGCGGACGGCGGGCCCGCCCATTCGGCTTTGACCTTGGCCATGCCCAGAATGCGGTCGGCCTTGCGGCGAGATTTGTTGGTGACGATCAGGGCGCTGACACCCTTGCGCCCTGCCCGTCCGGTGCGGCCAGAACGGTGCAGCAGGGTCTCATGGCTTCCCGGAAGTTCGGCGTGGACCACCAGATCAAGGCTGGGTAAGTCGATACCGCGCGCGGCCACGTCGGTGGCCACACAGACCTGCGCCCGGCCGTCGCGCATGGCTTGCAGCGCGTGGGAGCGTTCGGCCTGAGACAGTTCACCCGACAGGGCCACGACCTGAAATCCTCGGTTCGACAGGCGGCTGGTCAGGCGGTTCACCGAGGCGCGGGTGTTGGCGAAGACGATGGCGTTGGGCGCCTCGTAAAAGCGCAGCGTGTTGATGACGGCCTTTTCGACATCGCGGTCAGAGACCATCATGGCGCGGTATTCGATATCGGCGTGCTGCTTGGTCTCGGATTTCGCAATGATACGTTGGGCGTCGCGTTGATAGTTCTGGGCCAAGGACGCGATGGATTTTGGCACGGTGGCTGAGAACATGAGGGTTTGACGCTCTTCCGGGGACTCGCCCAGAATGAACTCTAGATCTTCGCGGAAACCCAGATCCAGCATCTCGTCGGCCTCATCCAGCACAACGGCGCGGATGTCTTCAAGGTCGATCGAGCCACGCATGATGTGATCGCGCAACCGGCCCGGTGTGGCCACCACGATATGCGCGCCACGGGCCAGCGCCCGGCGTTCGTCGCGCATGTCCATGCCACCGACGCAAGAGGCCACATAGGCCCCAGCCTGCGCATACAGCCAACCCAGCTCTCGTTTCACCTGCAGAGCAAGTTCGCGCGTGGGCGCGATGATCAGCGCCAGCGGGGCCGCCGCTTTTTCGAAATGGTCGGCCTCTTGCAGGATCGTAGGGGCAATCGCCAGACCAAAGCCAAGCGTCTTACCCGACCCGGTTTGCGCCGAGACCAGAAGGTCCTGCCCGGTCAGATCAGGATCGATGACCAACTGCTGAACGGGGGTCAGAGTGTCGTATCCACGCTCTTCAAGCGCGGCGGCGAGGGTCTGTTTCACGGGTGGTCTTCTTTTGGCTAAGGACGCCCCAGAAAGCAGTTCGGCCCGCCCGAAGGCGCAGCAAAATCACCGCTGAGGAACAACAAGCGCCGCACTTAGCGCGGTTGGGGCGTGATGTACAGGGTTGCGTTAGACGATATGCCAACTGTGCAAGCCCGGTTTTGGGCGAGCAAAAAGCAAAGAAGGGGTCCACTTGGAACCCCTTCTCAAATCTTGGTCTTCGAGATTACTTCGCGGCGGCTTTTGTCGCCTTTTTGGCGCGAGGTTTCTTAGCTGCGGGCGCTGCCTTAGCTTTGGTTTCCTTGGCCGCTGCTGCCTTGGTCTCTTTGGCCGCTGCTGTTTTGGTTGCGGTTTTTGCCTTTGTCGTGCGCGGTTTGGCCGGGGCCTTACGGGCCTTCTTGGCCTTTGGCGCGGCGGGTGTCAGCGCTTCGACGGCTTTGAGCCAGTGCTCTGCGTCGCGGCCATGCGGCTGACCTTCGTCGAGCCAGATGTGATAGGCGGCTTCGCGGATCTGCGCGTCGTCAATGATAAGTTGGGTCATGTCTGAGTTCCTAGTGTTGGTCGTGAGGACCCTCCCTGATAGCGCTAACGGGTACAACTGATGCTGCACCTGCACAACCACTTTTCCCTAGGTAAAGGGCGGGTGTTGCATCGCAGCATCTCTGCACAACTGCGATCCGCCGCGTACCGACGCCACGGGTGACCTGTCATCCCGGCTTGAAGTTCTGCCGGACACGAACCGGTTTGAAACCGTAGCGTTCGATATTGTTATAGGAATGTTGTGGATCGCCTTCGACGGCCTCTCCGGTTTCGGTGAAGATAAGCTTGCAACCGGCCTTATGCGCCACGTTGATCCGCTCTGCCATGATCGCCCCCTGACTGCCCCGGCAGCGAAAGGCGGGGTCGGTCGCACCAAATTCGGTGAGGGCGATGTCATCAGAGATATAGATCCCCCCGGTTCCAGCGGGCGTGTCACCGTCATAGCTGAGATAGAGATGCCATTTGGGATCATTGACCAAACCGGCCACCATCGGGGCCGCGGCCTCTGTCATGTCGAAAGCCGCCGCAGCGATGCGTCCGAATGAGGCGGCGTCCTCGGGGCCGACACGACGGATGATAAGGTCTGTCTTGGCCTCACGACTGGGCGAAGCGTCCCGCTGGAACTTCATCCACCCACGCGCCGGGATCAACCCTTGGTTACCAATGGCCTTAAGCACCTCGTCAGAGGCATCCTCGGCGTAGAGATGCAGGAAATAGCTCGTTACACCAATGTCACGGTAGATTTGCGCGATGCGTTCCACAGTTTCGGGCGTGGCGGGCGTTTTGGTGCCAAGGCCAACCACGCGATTGATCAGGATACTAGGGTCATTCCGCGCCACAGCCACCAAGGCATCGCCAACCTCGTGCAGCTCCAGCCCAAGTTCCTTGCGGGTGTCCTCGGGGCAATTGTCAAACATGCTGATGAACGCGTCGCGCTCAATTTTTTCTGACAGGGTTTCCAGTTCCGACATCTTCCCCTCCATCGCCCAGAAAGTGAGGGGGTAAGCGTAGCACGGGTCGGCGTGGGCCAAAACATTGGTGTCGGCTGTCAGGTTAGTGGCGCAAGCCGAGGTCCCCACCGAGCGCCTCGGCGAGATGAT
>CAYFXM010000107.1:6187-8796 GCA_964346965.1 uncultured Actibacterium sp.
GGGAGAGAGAAACGCGGCGAGCTCGTCGAAGACCAGCCGGATGCGGCGGCTGGTGTGCAGTTCGCGGTGTGTGGTCAGCCACATTTGCACACGGACCGGTTTGAAGTCTTGCAGGACGTGGGTCATTTCCGGGGCGGTCGCGGCGATTTCGGCCCCCATGACGCAGATGCCCATGCCCTGCTTGGCCATCTCCCACGCGGCGACGGAACTGTCGGTCAGATAGGCGAAGTGGCGGTCTTCGACCATCAGCCCGTTCTGGCGGTAGATCTCGATCATGCGAGCGACCGGGTCCATGCCGATGAACCGCGCCTGTCCCGGATCGTCGAGGGAACGAGGCATCGGCCCCCGCCGGATGTAGTCAGGTGAGGCATAGAGATGCGCGTCGCTTTCGCGGATCAGCCGGGCGTAAAGCGCCGGGTCCGTCGGGCGAACATGGCGGATGGCGATATCGGCCTCGCGCCGCCGCAGGTCGCTGATCTCATTCGAAGCGATCAGCTCGATGCGCACGGCGGGGGCCTTGCGGTGCAGATCGTCGATGATCCTGGGCAGGATATAGGCCGACATGGCGTCCCCGGCGCTGACGCGCACCGGCCCGGCGATGGATTGCGACTGGCCCGTGGCGGACAGCGAGACCTGTTGCGCCGCCTCCCCCATCACGCGGACATGCTCTAAAAGTTCCAACCCGGCGGGGGTCAGGATCAGCGCCCGCCCGTCGCGTTCGAACAGGGCGACGCCCAGTTCCTCTTCCAGCGCTGCCACCTGCCGCCCGAGCGTCGGTTGGGTCAGGCCCAAGGCGCGGGCGGCGGCGGATAAGGTACCCTCTTCCGCGGTCACCAGAAAAGCGCGCACCTGGTTCCAATCAAAACGGATCGACTGCCAATTCATGCAAATACGTATAGTAGAAATGCGGATTTATGCAATTCTCAGCGACCTGCTCTGCAATTATGTTTGACCATGAAAAGGAGACACATCATGGCAGACGCTGCATTCTGGGATCGGATCGCGCGGAAATACGCGGCACGGCCGATCAGCAATATGGAAGCCTATGAATACACTTTGGGCCGCACGAAATCTTACCTGCGCGAGACGGATCGCGTATTGGAGCTGGGCTGCGGGACGGCCTCGACCGCAATGCTGCTGGCGCCGGGGGTTGGGCATATTACTGCCACCGATATCTCGCCCGAGATGGTCGAGATCGGGCGTGAAAAGGCCGAGGCCGAAGGGGTTGAGAACATCACCAACCTTGTGGCGGCCATCGGAGACGCCGCGCTTGGCGACGACTATGACGCGGTGCTGGCCTTCAACCTGCTGCATCTGACGGACGACCCGGTTCAGGCGATCCGGGACATCCATCAAATGGTCAAACCCGGAGGGCTATTCATCTCGAAAACCGTGTGTCTGGAGGGGGTTATGGGACTGATGCGCGTGCCGATGTTTGTGATGTCTCGGCTTGGCAAATGGCCGAAGGTGCGGTTCCTGACCCAGAGGGGGCTGGAACGGATGATCGCTGACGCAGGTTTCGAGATCGTGGAAAGCGGGAATTATCCGAAGAAACCTCCGTCCCGCTATATCGTCGCGCGCAAAGCAACCTGACGTTTTGACAGTAAACGGGCGCGGCCCTAGGGTGCGGCAGACGCACTAACTGGACCCGCGCCCATGACAACCTTGCCCGAGCTTTACTTCCGTATCCGCGAGAATGGCGCGGCGGTGTTTCGGATCGATACAGAGAACCGGTTTCGTCGGATCGAGATGGAGCAGATCGCGGTCGCCAACCACCGCAACGGCGAGATCAAGCCTCATGGTGCGCGAAACCTTACGGACGATGAACGAGCGCAGATCGAGGCGTGGATCGAAGCGCGTCAGGCGTTGTTGGCCGGTCGTGCGATGGATGACATCCGGCAGACGGTAGATCATCTGAACCTGACCACGCAATGGGCGCAATCCAAGGCCAGCGACGCGCAGCTGGAAGAGGTCACAGATGCATTGCTGATGGCCATGCATGACCTGCGCAGCACGCTGGTGAAGAAGAAGGCGGACCGGCTGGATCAGGCCTGAACGTGATTCCCTTCGCGCAGCTTCACGCCCCAGAACCTCCACGACAGCAGGACCGACGCAACAGTTAGCCCTAACACCAGCCCCCACCATATCCCGGCCCCGCCATAGCCCATTGGGAAGCCAAGGATATAGCTGGCCGGCAGTCCAACTCCCCAATAACTGAAGGCTGCAATCAGCATCGGGCTCTTGGTGTCTTTCAGCCCGCGCAGCAGGCCCATTGCCATGACTTGTGCGGCGTCCACGATTTGGAACACGCCCGCCAACATCAACAGCACCGCACCGATGACGATAATCGCATCGCGTTCGGGGTTGTCGGGGTCAAGGAACAGGCCGATGAACGGCTCGGGTTTCAGGATGAACACGATTGCGGCCACCACAGACAGGGTCAGCGACAGAACGGTCGCCGCCAACGCTCCGTCTCTCAGAGCTTGGGTATCACCCTTGCCAACCGCCCTGCCCACCCGAACGGTTGCGGCATTGGACAGGCCCAGATGGAACAGGAACGTGGCCGAGGCGATCTGCAAGGCAATTCCGTGGGCGGCAAGGTCTTGCAC
>CAYFXM010000108.1:0-2939 GCA_964346965.1 uncultured Actibacterium sp.
CTTCGGAATGCGTCGGAACATCGTAGTTGAACACGTGGCTCACGTTGGGAATATCTAGGCCCCGCGCGGCAACGTCGGACGCGCAAAGGAACCGGATCGATCCGTCACGGAAGCCTTCCAGCGTGCGCATGCGGTGCGACTGATCCAGATCTCCGTGGATTGCAGCGGCATTATAGCCGTGCTTGTTCAAGGACTTAGCGACGATATCGACCTCTGTCTTGCGATTGCAGAAGATAATCGCGTTGGTGCAGGCTTCGCCCTCTTGGTCGATCAGCGCGCGCAGAACCTGCCGCTTTTCCTTGGCCTGACGATCTTTGCGGCTGGCTTTGAACAGGACCACGCCCTGTTTGATGTTCTCGGACGTGGTTGCGGCACGTGCCACTTCGATCTTTTCAGGGTTCGACAGGAAGGTGTTGGTGATCCGTTCGATCTCGGGCGCCATGGTGGCCGAGAAGAACAGGGTTTGTCGGGTAAACGGCGTCAGGCCAAAGATGCGCTCGATATCAGGGATGAAGCCCATGTCGAGCATGCGGTCGGCTTCATCCACCACCATGACTTTGACGTCTGACAGGATCAGTTTGCCACGTTCGAAATGGTCCAAAAGACGGCCCGGGGTGGCAATTAGAACATCCACGCCCTTGTCGATCAGCGCGTCTTGTTCCTTGAAGCTGACGCCGCCAATCAGAAGCGCCTTCGACAGTTTGGTATTCTTCGCATAGGTGTCGAAGTTCTCGGCCACCTGAGCTGCCAGTTCACGTGTCGGAGCCAGAACAAGGCTGCGCGGCATCCGGGCTCGAGCGCGGCCACGGGCCAGCATGGTGATCATTGGCAGGGTGAAGCTTGCGGTCTTACCTGTACCAGTCTGAGCGATCCCCAGCACATCGCGGCCTTCCAAAGCCGGTGGAATCGCACCTGCCTGAATCGGAGTGGGGGTTTCGTACCCGGCGTCATTGACGGCGGAAAGAACTTTGGGGTGAAGCCCCAAGTCGGAGAACTTGGTCATTTAGATCCTTTGGCGCTGCGGCTCTTACAATGGCCGCAGGTCTGCGCGGCCCGATCAG
Organism: uncultured Actibacterium sp.; assembly: GCA_964346965.1. GTDB lineage: Bacteria > Pseudomonadota > Alphaproteobacteria > Rhodobacterales > Rhodobacteraceae > Actibacterium_B. Next base: position 1,062 of record CAYFXM010000108.1, read on the forward strand.
CCGTATTGCTGATCGTCGTCTGGGCATGCTGCATAAGCGAAGGGTGGGAAGCAGTCAAGTTTGACGGGGTTTTAACGGCTTGGGACCATGGTGTCCTGTTGCTTAGAAGATCACCTTCGCGACGATCCAGACCGCAGGGGCGATCGCTGCCAGCCCTAGGCTCATGACCACGCCATCGCGGGCGGTAAGTCCCAGTCCAATCAGCAGAACATGTATTGAGAGTACGAATGGCAGACCCGGGACAAAACCGATGAAGAAAATCACGGTACCGGTGGCCATCAAGGTGGCGGCGACTGATATCTGAACAATGAGGCTGTCAAAAACGATAGTAAATCGGGTCGACAGGATATGGCGCATTCGATGCCGCCAAGGCTGCGCCTTTTCTATTAAGTTTTGAAGTGTCCGGCTTGGTACGCTGATCCGTCTAATCCGCGCTGGTAGCCATAGCCGCGCCGAGCCTAGCAAGGTTTGCAGGCCGATCATGATCATGATCAGAGCCACCAGACCCGGCATGCCCGGCACCATACCAACCGGCAAAATGAGAAGCGCCGATAACAGCACAAGATAGGGACCCGTGCCGCGATTCCCGAGCGCATCGGCAATCTCGCCGACCGTCGTCTGGGGCGCGTTGTTGGTCACCTCGTCGAGGTCCTGCAATACCCCCGAAAACTGATCTTCCTGATCGTCTGTTTCGTCTTCGGGGATCATGGTGTCAGACCTGCATTTCTTTTGTCGCGCTGAGCGTCAATTCCGGGTGATCGCGTTCAATCCGGTCGATGTCCCACTGAAGGCGTGTCATGTAGACCAGATCGCCGTCGTTATCATAGCTGATATGGCCCTTGTTCTTGTTCACAAAGGCATCAACGTCCTTCTTCGGCCCCTTGATCCAACGGGCAGAGGTAAACTGGCTGGATTCAAAACGAACCGGAAGGCCGTATTCCAGCTCGATCCGGCTGGCGAGGACTTCGAACTGCAGTTGTCCGACCACGCCGACGACAAAGCCCGAGCCGATCATTGGCTTGAAGACCTTAGCGGCGCCTTCCTCCGCAAACTGCATCAGCGCTTTTTCCAGATGCTTGGATTTCATTGGGTCGCCCGCTCGGCAGGATTGAAGCAGCTCTGGAGCAAAGGACGGGATGCCGGTCACACGTAGTGCCTCGCCCTCGGTCAGGGTGTCGCCGATACGCAGCTGGCCGTGGTTGGGAATGCCGATGATATCGCCAGCCCAGGCCTCTTCCGCCAGTTCGCGATCAGAGGCCAGGAACATGACCGGGTTCGAAATCGCCATCGGTTTCTTCGACCGCACGTGGGTTAGTTTCATGCCCCGCTTGAAGTGGCCCGAGGCCATGCGGACGAATGCCACGCGGTCGCGGTGCTTGGCGTCCATGTTGGCTTGGACCTTGAACACAAACCCCGAGACTTTCTTTTCCTCCGGCGCGATCTGGCGTGGTTCGGCGGCCTGTACCTGCGGTTGCGGGCCAAAGTTCGCGATGCCATCCATCAGTTCTTTCACGCCGAAGCTGTTGATGGCAGAGCCGAACCAGATCGGGGTCAGTGTCCCGTCCAGCAGCGCTTGCGGGTCAAGTGGCGGCAGCAACTCGCGGGCCATTTCGACCTCTTCGCGCAGCTGTTCTAGCAGGTCGGCGGGGATGTGCTCTTCCAGCTTGGGGTCATCGAGCCCCTCGATCGCGACGCTTTCGGCGACCTTGTTCCGGTCGGCGCGGTCCATGAGTTCAAGACGGTCGCGCAGCAGGTCATAACAGCCAAGGAAGTCGCGCCCGACACCGATTGGCCACGAGGCAGGGGTGACATCAATGGCAAGGTTTTCCTGAATCTCGTCGATGATCTCGAACGTGTCGCGGCTTTCGCGGTCCATCT
>CAYFXM010000108.1:2949-8761 GCA_964346965.1 uncultured Actibacterium sp.
GACTTCGAACAGTTTCTTGGTCTGGCTTTCCACGCCTTTGGCGCCGTCGATCACCATCACGGCCGCGTCAACAGCGGTCAAAGTACGGTACGTATCCTCGGAAAAATCGGAGTGGCCGGGCGTATCGACAAGGTTGAACCGATACTTGTCGAAATCAAACGACATGGCCGAGGCCGAGACCGAGATCCCGCGATCCTGCTCCATCTTCATGAAGTCAGAGCGGGTTCGCCGCGCCTCACCCTTTGCGCGCACTTGACCGGCCATCTGAATGGCGCCGCCATACAGAAGAAATTTCTCAGTCAAGGTCGTCTTACCCGCATCCGGGTGAGAGATGATCGCAAAGGTCCGACGCCGAGCAATCTCGGGCGGCAACTCTGGGCGGTTCGAGGCGGTATCCAACATGAGGGCGATATAGCTGTCCAATGGTCGCTATAAAAGACCCTAAAGCCAGCGGCGGGTCTGTTTCAGGTAGTCAGCATAGGGAGAGCCGAAACGCTGTAGCAAATAGGCTTCTTCCCGCAGCACGACACCGAAGTGCAAAGTCAGCGCAAGAAGCGGCGTTAGCAATAGACCCCAATCCAATGAACCGGCAAGGGTAAGACCAAGGTTCAGGACGATCATGCCCAGATACATGGGATTACGCGTGAATCGATAAGGGCCATCGAAAACCAGCGTTAGCGCGGGCTGTCTAGGATCGATATTCGTTTTGGCCTGCTTGAACGCCCGGGCCCCGGCAACGGCGAGGGCACCCGCTATCATCATCAGGATCACACCCACGACCAGCATCACGCCCCCGAACTTAGGCAGCAAGTTGAGGGGAGCCAACCATTCCGACAGGCCAGCGAGAACTGGTGTCGCGATGGCCAGTGCGGGCGGAAAAACGAGGATATCGGGTGATGTGTCGTCCATTAGGGCCAAACTAGACCTGTTTTCGTGTTTTTGCATGTACTTCTAATCCGCCGTTCTGCGCTCGCTGCGATTTGTTTGAGAATTGCTCTGGCGAACTAAATGATTTCCTGCGCACAGTATGGGCAAATCAGAGGCGTGTTAGCTATCTGGCGCGCGGGCAATTGATACGGGAGGCTTGAATATGGATCTGGGGATTGCGGGCAAATCGGCATTGGTTTGTGCTTCATCTAAAGGCTTGGGCCTAGGCTGCGCGGAAGCGTTGGCTGAAGCCGGTGTAAACCTGACAATGAATGCGCGTGGAGAAGAGGCCTTGCTGGCCGCCGCCAAAGATATCCGCGAGCGTTTTGGCGTCGAAGTCACCACTGTTGCCGCTGACGTTGCAACCGAAGAAGGGCGCGCGGCGGTTCTGGCGGCCTGTGGTGACGTAGACATTCTTGTTAACAATGCAGGTGGCCCGCCTCCCGGTATGTGGAGCGACTGGGAGCGTGGGGACTTCATCAAGGCTCTGGATGCCAACATGCTGGCGCCGATTGCGCTGATGAAAGCGTTGCTGCCAGGCATGATGGAACGTGGATGGGGCAGGGTGGTCAACATCACGTCGGGTTCGGTGAAGGCGCCAATCGCAATTCTGGGTCTTTCCAACTCGGCTCGCGCCGGACTGACGGGGTATGTCGCCGGAACTTCGCGTCAGGTCGCGAGCCACGGTGTCACAATCAACAATTTGCTTCCCGGCATTCATGAAACTGATCGCATGATTTCGCTTGATGGAGCTGTCGCAACTGCTCAAGGGATCAGCGTAGAAGAGGCGGCTGCACAGCGGCGAGCAACGATTCCGACTGGGCGGTACGGGACACGCGATGAATTTGGCGCGATGTGCGCGTTCCTGTGCTCGGATAAGGCAGGATATATAGTTGGGCAAAATATCCTGTTGGACGGTGGCGCAATCAACACAACGATGTAACCGGTGGCGAAGGGGTTCAGCTTAAAGGACCAGCTGTTCAATCGCGATAAGCTGGCGTATCTCGCGAGCCTTTTTCAGGCTCGCGATTTGACGTTCCCGGCAGAAGATTTCGTTGATCAGGTTATGCAAGACCTGCCTTCTCTCGAGTTGAAGCAGCGAATAGCCCTGATTTCCAAAACGCTCGACGATTACCTGCCGTCGGACTTCTCCAAGGCCGTTGCGACCATCCGGGAGGCACTTCCACCACCCTTGGATCCTGACAAGTCCGACGACGATTTTGGTGATTTCATCTTTGCGCCCCTTGGCGAGTTTGTCGCAAGAAAGGGTCTTAGCGATGCGCACGTTCCGCTCGCGTTGGAAGCGCTCGAGGACCTGACACAAAGGTTTTCGGTCGAATTCGATATTAGGGCATTTCTGAACGAATATCCCGATGAAACTCTGACCCGTTTGGCTATCTGGGCGGAACACCCGCATTATCACGTGCGTCGCCTAGTGAGCGAAGGTACACGGCCAAAGCTTCCGTGGGGTCGGAAAATTACGATTCCCATCGAAGCGGCAATTCCGCTTTTAGACCGGCTTCATGCTGACCAGACCCGTTATGTCACGCGTTCCGTGGCCAACCACCTGAATGACATTGCGAAGATTGACCCCGAGCTTGTTTTACAGACGCTTGCCCGCTGGCACGGTTGGGGGAGACAGGAGGCGCGAGAGCTTGACTGGATGACGCGTCACGCGCTGCGCGGTTTGGTGAAGAAGGGGCATCCACCTGCATTGGAATTTCTCGGTTTCAAGCCAGATCCGGAAGTGCGGATTGTCGTTTGGTCAGCGGATGATCCGACCTGCCATTTAGGGGAGCAAACCGGCATTCATCTGACCTTGGAAGCCGAGGAAGATGTCGCCCTGATCGTGGACTATATCGTTGATATGCCGCGACCGAACGGAACCATTTCTTCGAAAGTCTTCAAGCTGAAGCGACTTCACCTAGCTACGGGAGAGAAGATCTCGCTGAGGAAGGCCCACCGCTTTGTCAAAGATGCCTCAACGATTACCTATCATCCCGGCCCTCATCATCTGCACCTTCAGATTAACGGTGCGCGTCTTGCCAGCCAATGCATCCAGCTCCTCCCCTGACAAAGCCGCTTGCGGCGAGGCGGGGCGGTTGCTAAGACCACAGAAATTCCGATACTTTTGATCGGAAATGTTGAGGAACACAGGTGAGCGAGACAACCCCACGTCTGGAAATCCGCAATCTCATGCGCCGGTTCGAGGGGCGCGTGGTCGTGGACGACGTTTCGCTGACAGTGATGCCGGGGCAGGTAACCTGCCTGTTGGGGCCCTCGGGCTGCGGTAAGTCAACGACACTGCGAATGATTGCGGGCGTCGATATGCAGGACAGCGGTGAGATCTACGTGGACGGTAATCTCGTCTGCGATACCGTCTTCCGAATTCCGCCGGAACGCCGCTCTGTCGGTTTGATGTTCCAGGATTTCGCCCTTTTCCCACATTTGTCTGTGGCAGAGAACGTGGCCTTTGGCCTGTCGGACAACAAAGAAGAAAAGCGGGCGCGTGTTGAAGAGCTTCTGGGTCGTGTGAACCTGTTGCGCTACATCGACGATTATCCACACCAGTTGTCAGGTGGTGAACAGCAACGTGTTGCGCTGGCCCGTGCTCTGGCGCCTCGACCGCGGATCATGTTGATGGACGAGCCGTTTTCCGGACTCGATAACCGTTTGCGGGATGAAATTCGCGACAGCACTTTGGAAGTTCTCAAGGCTGAAGGTTCAGCGGTGCTTCTGGTGACGCATGAACCGGAAGAAGCCATGCGTATGGCCGACGAGATTGCCCTGATGCGTGACGGGCAAATTGTCCAGCATGGGGCGCCCTATAACATTTATAATTCTCCCGTCGACCTCTTGGCGGCACAGTTTTTCAGCGATGTGAATGTCATCAAAGGCAAAGTGAAGGGCGCACTGACAGACACGGCCTTCGGCCAGTTTCTTGCACCCGGTGTTCCCGATGGCACCCTTGTCGATATCGTAATCCGCCCGCAGCACGTAAAGATCGATTTCGACCGAAACGGTCGAGGGCCACATGCCTCACCGCAGACCGGAGTTCCCGCACGGGCGATCGTCGAACGAGCGCGCTTTCTGGGGAAGGAAAGCCTTGTGGAATTTCGACTGGAATACGATGGCTCCACCATGACAGCAGCTGTCCCTGCTGTCTTTCTTCCGGCTCCGGGAACGCCGATGTGGCTGATGGTTCGCCGCGAACGCTGCCACGTCTATCAGGGGCCGCTGTCATAAAATTCCGTCAAAACGGATGAAATGTTACGCAATTCGTCGCGGTGGTTTGCAGAAATTTCCCTGTTTTTTCGGTCGCTAGCCTCGCTGACGCAAATTAATTGCATAAATCTGCATATAAGGGGCTTTGATCTGCCTCGCTTAGTCAATAAATACGGATGGCAGAATTCAAATAAGGGGCGCCCGTCAGGTGCCCTATGGGAGAAAAAGATGCTCAACAATATTGGCCTTCCGGGTCTTCTTCTGATCGCCGTTGTGGTCCTTGTCCTGTTCGGTCGCGGTAAGATCTCGTCGCTGATGGGCGAGGTTGGTAAAGGCATCACCGCCTTCAAGAAGGGCGTGAAAGACGGCACCGAAGAGATCGAGAACCAGCAGGCTGAAGAAGCAAAAGACGTTACGCCGGAATCTGAAAAAGACCAGGCCTGATAGGCTGCTGGCCCATAAGGCAGACATCGAATGTTTGATCTAGGCTGGTCCGAGCTTCTGGTAATCGGAATCGTCGCGCTGATCGTGATTGGCCCCAAGGACCTTCCGGACCTGTTCCGTACCTTGGGCAAATTCACTGCGAAGGTCCGAATGATGGCGCGCGATTTTCAGCGCGCGATGGAAGACGCTGCGGATAATGCAGGCGTCAAGGACGTCACCAAGGATCTGCGCGACGTGACCAACCCCAAGAAAATGGGGCTGGACGCGCTGAACAAAGCGACCGACGACCTCAAGAACTGGGAACCGCCGGAAACATCCTCGACCACCCCTGAACCCGCCGAGATGACCGAAGAGCGCAAAGCCACGGCCGAGCGTATTCAGGACGCGATGGCGAAGAAGGCGCTTGACCGGCAGACCGAAGAAGCCGCAGCTGCGGCTGTCGAGGACGAGGCAACCTATGCCGCGCCTGAAGACCCAAGAAAGACTGAAGAATGAGCGATCAGGAAGAGATCGAGAATTCCAGCGCCCCGCTGATCGAACATCTGGCTGAACTGCGTAGCCGGCTGATCTGGTCGGTCATCGCCTTTCTGGTGGGCATGGTGGCATGTTTCTCTGTCGGGGGAATGATCCTCGATTTCCTTCTTCTGCCGATTGAGAAAACGATGCGGGCCTTGGGTAATCCCAATCCCGTTATGCAGTACACTGCGCCGCAAGAGTATTTCTTCACCCTGATCCGAATCTCGGTCGTGGGCGGGTTGGCACTGTCCTTCCCTGTGATCGGCTACCAGCTTTGGCGTTTTGTGGCGCCGGGGCTCTACAAGAACGAGAAGAATGCGTTTCTGCCGTTCCTGATCGCGTCTCCGGTGCTCTTCCTACTTGGTGCGTCCTTCGCCCATTTCGTGGTTGTGCCTCTGGCAATGAACTTCTTCCTTGGCTTCGCTGATCTGCCCTCGCTGGTCGCCGCCATGTTCACAGAGGGTGTCACACCGGCTGAAGCCGCCGAGGATAAGGGCATCGACATCGTATTCCACGGTAAGGTCAATGAAACGCTCGATATCACGTTGAAGATGATCGTCGCCTTTGGTTTGTGTTTCCAGCTGCCCGTCCTTTTAACACTGATGGGCAAGGCAGGTTTGGCCAGTGCCGAGGGTTTGCGGACCACGCGCAAGTACGCGGTGGTTGGCATCCTGTCTGTGGCGGCCCTCGTGACGCCCCC
>CAYFXM010000109.1:0-8728 GCA_964346965.1 uncultured Actibacterium sp.
CCATGATGTAGACATAGCCGTCTTCATCCATCATGCCCGCATCGCCGGTTTCATAGTAGCCCGGGAAGGTCTGCAGGTAAGATTTCTTGAAGCGATCTTCGGCGTTCCACAGGGTCGGGAAAGTGCCCGGCGGCAAAGGCAGCGGGGTGACGATTGCGCCAAGCTCACCGGCAGGCAGCTCGTTACCTTCGTCGTCGACGATCTTGAAGTCATAGCCCGGCATGGACACAGCAGGAGAGCCGATCTTGACGTCCAGCAGCTCGATACCAACTGGGTTACAAACCGCAGCATAGCCCAGCTCGGTTTGCCACCAGTGGTCGATGACCGGAACCTGCAGGTGATCTTGCGCCCAGATGATGGTGTCGGGGTCAGCACGTTCACCAGCCAGATACACCTGCTTGAGGCAGGACAGGTCGTATTTCTTGATGAACTCGCCATTCGGGTCGTCCCGCTTCACGGCGCGGAACGCGGTCGGGGCGGTGAAGAACGAGGTCACGTTGTGCTCTTCGATCACGCGCCAGAAGGTGCCTGCGTCGGGGGTGCCAACGGGCTTGCCTTCGAAGACGATGGTGGTGTTGCCGTGAATCAGCGGGCCATAGCAGATGTAGCTGTGACCAACGACCCAGCCCACGTCCGATGCGGCCCAGAACACATCGCCGGGGTCAACGTTGTACAGGTTCTTCATGGTCCAATTCAGCGCGACGAGCTGGCCAGCGGTGTGGCGGATAACGCCCTTCGGCTGACCCGTGGTGCCCGATGTGTACAGGATATACGACGGGTGGTTGCCCTCGACCGGAACACAATCTGCAGGCTCCGCCGCGGCGGCAGCTTCAGCCCAGTCAAAGTCGTGACCTTCGATCAACTCTGCCTTTTCTTCCTCGCGCTGATAGATCAGCGTGAAGTCAGGCTTGTGCTCAGCGATGTCGATCGCACCGTCCAGCAGCGGTTTGTAATGGACGACACGGCCCGGCTCCAGACCGCAGGAGGCGGCGATGATGGCTTTTGGGGTAGCGTCGTCGATGCGAACGGCCAGTTCGTTCGCGGCGAAGCCACCGAACACGACCGAGTGGATCGCGCCGATGCGCGAGCAGGCTAGCATCGCGTCCAGCGCTTCGGGGATCATCGGCATATAGATGATAACGCGGTCGCCTTTTTCCACACCCTTGGCGCGCAGAGCACCGGCCAGTTTGGACACGCGGTCTTTCAGTTCGGCAAAGGAGATCTTCTGCTTCCGACCAGTGATCGGGCTGTCATAGATGACGGCGGTCTGGTCTGCGCGGCCATTTTCGACGTGACGGTCGACGGCGTTGTAGCAGGTGTTCACCTTGGCGTCGGCGAACCACTCGTACATGTGGTCACCCTTGTCGAACAGGGCTTTAGAGGGCTTTTCGTCCCAGGTGATCGCCTCGGCGGCTTTCATCCAGTACCCTTCGGGGTCCTTCTTCCAATCACCATAGACCTCTGCGTACGACATGGGCTGTCCTCCTCCCGAAATTACGTGCAACATTGGCAGTTTTTTGGCCCATCAGACGGGCATGTGAAAAGGCAATATGCCTGCGGCAATTTTGCCCAGTTTGCGCCAACAGTTACAGGGTCGTACACCGATGCACAACAATCTTGCATCGGCAAACCGAAAGGAGTTCGAATATTTCGCGCGTGCTTAGCTGTAATGCTTAACCGGCGTGCCCGCGACAGCCGACATGTTCAGCAATCCGCGCGCAGTGATCGACGAAGTCACGATATGAGCTTTGTTGCCCATGCCCATCAGAACCGGCCCAACCTCCAGCCCTCCAGCCCGCATTTTCAGGATGTTGCGAACGCCGCTGGCCGCGTCGGTATTGGCGAAGATCAAAACATTGGCACGGCCCTCTATCCGAGATCCGGGGAAGGTTTGTTCCCTCAGCACCGGATCCAACGCGGTGTCGATGTGCATTTCACCTTCATACGCGAAGCCCGGAGCCTTTTGGTCGAGAATTTCCAGAGCGCCGCGGGCGCGGCGACCAGTGTCGCAGTCGAGGTTGCCAAATTGAGAATGCGAGCAGATGGCCACCTTGGGTTCCAACCCAAAGCGGCGCACGTGACGCGCCGCACCAATAGCGGTTTCGGCGATTTGCGCCGGAGTGGGCTCAGGGTGGACGTGGGTATCAGCGATAAACAACGGTCCATCTTCGAGAATCATCAGGCTGAGCGCGCCAATCGGGTGCAATTCCTCGGTCGCGAGAATCTGGGTGACATAATTGAGATGCCACAGGTACTGGCCGAAGGTGCCACAGATCATGCTGTCGGCGTCACCGCGATGAACGGCAATGGCCGCGATGGCGGTGGTGTTGGTGCGCATAACCGCCTGCGCGAGGGCAGGGGTCACGCCCTTCCGTGCCATCAACTGGTGGTAGGTCTGCCAATAGTCGCGGTAGCGGTGGTCATCCTGCGGGTTGATGATTTCGAAATCTTTACCAGCCTTGATCTTCAGGCCCGCGCGTTCAGAGCGCGCTGCGATCACATCCGGACGGCCAATCAGGATTGGGCTGTCAGTCGTCTCCTCGATCATGGCCTGCGCCGCGCGAAGGACACGTTCGTCTTCGCCTTCGGCGAAGATAATGCTGCGTTCGGCCTTGGCCGCGGCGGCGAAGACAGGGCGCATCAGAAGGGCAGATTTGAACACCGACCCGTCGAGTTTCTGGCGATAGGTATCAAGATCGTCCAGAGGACGTGTGGCCACGCCACTGTCCATCGCGGCTTTGGCAACAGAACTGGCCACCACGCCGATCAGACGCGGGTCGAACGGTTTCGGGATCAGGTATTCGGCACCGAATGTCAGCTGTTCACCCTGATAGGCTGCTGCGGCCTCGGCGCTTGTGGTCTCTCGGGCGAGGGCTGCAATGCCGTCGATACAGGCCAGTTGCATCGCATCGTTGATCTCGGTTGCGCCAACGTCCAGCGCACCCCTGAAGATAAACGGGAAACACAATACGTTGTTCACCTGATTGGGATAGTCGGACCGGCCTGTGGCCATGATGACATCGGGCGCGACAGCGCGGGCTTCTTCCGGCAGGATTTCGGGAGTGGGGTTAGCCAGTGCGAAAACGATTGGGCGGTCGGCCATCTTGGCGACCATCTCGGGCTTCAGCACGCCGGGTCCGGACAGGCCAAGGAACATGTCCGCATCGCCGATCACCTCATCCAACGTGCGAAGATCACCAACTTGCGCATATTCCGCCTTCTGCGGAGTCATCTCCTCCTTGCGGCCCTCATAAACAAGGCCGGCGATATCACACAGCCAAACGTTTTCCCGCTTCACACCGAGTTTCAGCAGCATGTTCAGGCAGGCAATTCCAGCCGCGCCGCCCCCCGTGGACACAACTTTGATGTCTTCGAACTTCTTGCCGGCAACATGCAGGGCATTCGTGGCAGCAGCGCCCACAACAATAGCGGTGCCGTGCTGGTCATCGTGAAAGACAGGGATTCCCATGCGCTCACGGCAAAGCTTCTCAACAATAAAACAATCTGGGGCTTTAATGTCTTCCAGATTGATCGCACCAAATGTCGGCTCCAGCGAGCACACGATGTCGGCCAGTTTTTCCGGATCCGGTTCATTCACCTCGAGATCGAAACAGTCAATATTCGCGAATTTCTTGAACAGGACGGCCTTGCCCTCCATCACCGGCTTCGAGGCCAGAGCGCCAATATTGCCGAGCCCTAGGACCGCACTGCCGTTTGAAACAACAGCTACGAGGTTGCCGCGCGAAGTATAGTTAGGCGCTGTCGAAGGGTCTTCCTTGATCTCGACGCAGGCCTCTGCCACACCCGGGCTATAGGCCAACGACAGATCGCGACCGTTTGCCAAGGGCTTGGTCGCACGAATTTCCAGCTTACCGGGCTTGGGGTGGGAATGATAATAAAGCGCGCTTTTGCGGTTGCTGTCGTCCTTGGAATCGGTCATTCCGGCCCCCATTTTGAGATTTGATTTAACGTTAAACTAAATCTTGGGGCCCTCATAGGCCCCTTGTCCGCGCTTGGCAAGCGCTGCCCGGCATGTTTACGCTAACGTATTGTTGTTCACCTTGCATCCCGGAATTGCAGGTCCCAGACTGGAACGCATAAGGAGAAATCATGGCTCTTATGGACAAGGCGCGGGAAGTTCGCGAAAACGCCTACGCGCCCTATTCGGAATTCAATGTCGGCGCAGCAATCCGGGCAGCTTCAGGAGCAGTCTATGTGGGCTGCAACGTCGAGAACGTCGCTTACCCTGAAGGCACATGTGCCGAGGCAGGGGCCATCGCAGCCATGTGCGCGGGGGGTGATAAGGAAATTGAAGAGATCGCCGTAATCTCGAGCGGCCCCCAACCAATCACTCCGTGTGGCGGTTGTCGTCAGAAGATATCAGAGTTTGCTGCCCCGTCGGTGAAAGTCACGCTTGCGACAACCGGGGGGGTAACCATCGAGACTACTGTGGGTGACTTGCTGCCTGGAGCCTTTAGCCTCAGCCACATGGGTGAAGGGTAAGCTATGGACGCGCGCCGATTGATCGAGGCGGTAAGGGACAACCAGCCGCTCCCCTCGGACGCATTGACTTGGTTTGCCAACGGCCTAGCCAGCGGTAATGTCAGCGATGCGCAGGCAGCGGCATTTTCGATGGCGGTTTTGCTGAACGGGTTAGAACGCGACGGTCGAATTGCTCTTACGCGAGCGATGCGCGACAGCGGGCAAACGATGACGTGGGATTTGCCGGGGCCAGTGCTGGACAAGCATTCGACAGGCGGCGTCGGTGACTGCGTGTCCCTGGTTCTGGCGCCAGCTTTGGCTGTTTGCGGTGCTTACGTCCCGATGATCTCGGGGCGCGGCCTCGGTCATACTGGTGGCACGCTCGATAAGCTCGAGGCGATCCCGGGCTTTCGTACCGAACTTGATCTGGATCGGATGCGCGACATCACTTCGCGTCTGGGGTTGTCGATCGCGGCAGCGTCGGCCGAGATTGCGCCCGCCGACAAACGCCTTTACGCGATCCGCGATGTAACCGCGACGGTCGAGAGCCTTGACCTGATTACAGCGTCGATCCTGTCCAAGAAGCTCGCAGAAGGGTTGGAGGGGTTGGTGTTGGACGTAAAGACTGGGTCAGGCGCCTTTATGACCGACCCGGACGACGCGCGAGCATTGGCAGAGGCGCTGGTTTCGACCGCACAGGGCGCTGGCTGCATGACAACAGCTCTGATCACCGACATGAACCAGCCGTTGGTGCCTTATGCAGGCAATGCGCTGGAAGTGATCGCGTCGATGGAAGTGTTAACCGGGCAGTTTCGGCACGAGCGCCTTTGGGAGGTTAGCTGCGCCCTCGGTGGCGAGTTATTAGCGCTTGGCGGGCTGGTATCGGACCCCGAAGATGGCGCAGGCCGTATCGCGCAAGCCATCGAGAGCGGCGCGGCAGTAGAGCGGTTCGGAGAGTTGGTTGCTGAACAAGGTGGTCCGGCGGATTTCGTCGAACACTGGCCTGATCGCTTGCCTGCCGCACCGGTGGTTGTAGAGTTGACCACAGACATCGCCGGAACAATAGCTGCAATCGACGGTCACATTCTGGGGATGGCCGTTGTTGATCTTGGGGGCGGGCGCAAGCGGCAGCGCGATAAAATCAATCACGCTGTAGGATTGTCTGATATCGTAACTTTGGGAGCACAGGTGGCTGCAGGCGATCCACTGCTTCGAATTCACGCAGAGACCACCGATAGTGCGATTCAGGTCGCCGCCGATCTGCAACACGCGTTCAGCGTGACCGCGATGCCAGCCGAGGTGCCGCCGCTTATCCATGGCCGGGTGGACTGATGGCGCGCGTGTTCCTGATTGTCTTGGATTCCGTCGGCTGCGGAGGCGCGCCTGATGCGGACAAGTTTTTCAACGGTGACGTTCCCGACAGTGGAGCCAACACTCTGGCCCATATCGCTCAGGCTTGCGCCGCGGGAAAGGCACAGGGGGGGCGTCGAGGTCCGTTGCACATACCCAACTTGGCGACGCTTGGTTTGGGGGCAGCGATCAAACTTGCCTCGGGCGACGACGCACCGGGATTGGACGTCGCTCCTAAAGGTCTTTGGGGCGCGGCGACCGAGGTTTCGCCCGGCAAGGACACGCCAACCGGCCACTGGGAACTGGCAGGAGTGCCGGTTCCTTGGGACTGGCACACATTCCCTGTTACAGAACCGGCTTTCCCGGAGGCGCTGACGGAAAGGGTTCTGGAACTGGCGGGCACCGAAGGAATTCTGGGCAACTGCCACTCTTCCGGTACATTGATTGTCGATAGTCTGGGCGCGGAGCATATGCGAACCGGCTGGCCCATCTGCTACACCTCTGTGGACAGTGTTTTCCAGATCGCAGCCCACGAAGAAATCTTTGGTCTTGAAAGGTTGCTTAAACTTTGTAGGGACTTGGCCCCGACGCTTCACGCCATGCGCGTCGGCCGTGTTATCGCGCGCCCCTTCGTGGGCGACGCACAGTCAGGATTCACCCGCACGACCAACCGCCGCGATTACGCAATAGCCCCACCTTCGCCAACCATTTGCGACCGGGTGCAGGCTTCGGGTGGCCATGTTCATGCGATTGGAAAAATTGGCGATATCTTCTCGATGCAAGGGATTGACGATGTGGTCAAAGGATCGGATGCCGAATTGATGGAGCATCTTGTCAGAGCCATGGAAACTGCCGAGGAAGGCAGTCTGACCTTCGCGAATTTTGTCGAATTTGACAGCGCGTACGGCCATCGGCGGGACGTCTCTGGTTATGCCCGCGCGTTGGAGTGGTTCGATGCCCAGCTTCCGCGTGTGTTCGAGTTGGTCCGGCCCGGTGACTTGGTTCTGTTCACCGCTGATCATGGCAATGATCCCACCTGGACCGGAACAGATCATACCCGCGAACGGGTTCCTGTCGTGGGGTACGGCGTGGGGGAGCACCCCATCGGTCTGATCCCCTTCACCGGCGTTGCCGAACTGGTTGCCCGGCATCTGGAGTTGCCAAATGAGTGAAGACCCCAAGGTCGAGTTGCATCTTCATCTGGAGGGTGCCGCCCCGCCAGCTTTGATCTGCGATATCGCGAAGGAGAAATCCAAAGATATCGGTGGCATTTTCGACGCTCAGGGCAATTACGCATACCGTGATTTTGATGAATTCCTGAAAGTTTACGAAGCCGCGACCAGCGTTTTAACGTCACCGGAGGATTATCATCGTTTAACCCTCGCGGTGTTGGAGGAATGCGCCGCAAACGGTGTCATTTACGCCGAAACCTTCTTGTCGCCCGACTTCTGCGGAGGCCGCGATGTGGGTGGGTGGCGCGAATACCTGCAGGCAATTCAAGAGGCGGCGGATCAGGCGGAACGCTCGGATGGGATTGTATTGCGAGGGATTGTAACCTGTATCCGCCATTTCGGACCGGAGAAGGCCAGGGAAACCGCCCTGTGCGCCGCCGAAACCGCTGGAGATTGGATTGTCGGCTTCGGCATGGGCGGGGCCGAGACAATGGGGCGGCAAACGGATTTCGCCTATGCGTTCGACATGGCGCGCGAGGCGAAGTTGCGGCTGACCACCCACGCCGGTGAGTGGCGCGGTCCACGGGAGGTCCGTGATGCGATCACGGACTTGCGTGTAGAACGCGTCGGCCATGGCGTGCGTGCCATCGAAGATCCGGGCCTCGTCGAGCATCTTGCTGCAACCGGAGTAGTGTTGGAAGTCTGTCCAGGATCGAATGTTGCGCTTGGGGTTTATCCGGATTTGAGTGCTCATCCGATTGCCCGGTTGCGGGATGCAGGTGTGAAGGTGACGGTCTCGACCGACGACCCGCCGTTTTTTCACACCTCTATGCGGCGCGAATACCAAATGTTGGCGGATACGTTCGGCTGGTCCGATGTAGATTTCGCAACGTTGAACCGCACCGCCGCCGAAGCGGCCTTTTGTGATGACCAAACCCGTGTAAAGCTGCTGAAAAAGCTGGAGGCCAAAGATGTCTGATCACCTGACTATCGTCGACCACCCTCTTGTGCAGCACAAGCTAACGCTTATGCGTGACAAGAACCGATCTTCCGCCGATTTTCGTCGGCTATTGCGCGAGATTTCGCACCTGTTGGCCTATGAGGTTACGCGGTCACTTCCTGTAACCTCGACGACGGTTGAAACCCCGATGGCACCAATGGAGGCCCCGATCCTGAAGGGTAAGAAGCTGGCGTTGGTGTCGATCCTGCGGGCAGGAAACGGGCTTTTGGACGGGGTTCTGGACCTTATCCCATCGGCCCGCGTGGGGTTCGTGGGGCTCTATCGTGACGAAGAGACGCTGACACCCGTGCAGTACTACTTCAAGGTTCCGAAAGAGCTGGAAGATCGCGGGGTGATCGTTGTTGATCCGATGCTGGCGACCGGCAATTCCTCGGTCGCTGCGATTGATTTACTGAAACAGGCCGGTGCGACCGACATACGTTTCATGTGCCTGCTTGCAGCGCCTGAAGGCGTCGCGCGGATGAAAGAGGCGCACCCGGATGTACCCATCGTCACCGCGGCGCTGGACGAGAAACTGAACGAGGTCGGTTATATTGTTCCGGGGCTAGGGGATGCGGGCGACCGCATGTACGGCACAAAATAGGGTATTCCCGGCTTTACTCGCGCGATTCAATGCGGCATGATTCGCTGATACGAATAAGGGCAGTTTGAATGATGGCGCGGCAGGCTACTGCAATTCTTTCTCTATTGATATTGGGGGCGG
>CAYFXM010000110.1:0-213 GCA_964346965.1 uncultured Actibacterium sp.
TTGCCGTTGTGTGTGGTTATGGCGACGTGGGCAAAGGCTCTGCTGCGTCGCTTCGTGGCGCGGGTGCCCGCGTGAAAGTCACCGAAGTTGACCCGATCTGCGCCTTGCAGGCCGCCATGGACGGGTTCGAGGTTGTGACGTTGGAAGACGAAGCGCCGAATGCCGACATCTTCATCACCACCACCGGCAACAAAGACGTCATCCGCATCGAGC
>CAYFXM010000110.1:348-8723 GCA_964346965.1 uncultured Actibacterium sp.
CCTCGTTCACCAACCAGGTTCTGGCGCAGATGGAGCTGTGGCAGAAGGGTGACGAGTACAAGAACGAGGTGTACGTTCTGCCCAAGCACCTGGACGAGAAAGTCGCCCGTCTGCATCTGGCGCGGATCGGTGTGAAGCTGACCGAGCTTCAGAAGGATCAAGCGGATTATATCGGCGTGAAGGTCGAAGGCCCGTATAAGCCCGAGCACTATCGTTATTGAACCGACCTAATCCGGAAAACAAAAACGCCGCCCAATGCAGGGCGGCGTTTTCTTTTTGCGTTTCGTCAGATTACAGATCTTCGCCAAACCCGAAAGTTTCGGTGACATAGTCGATGTCCTTGTCGCCGCGGCCCGACAGGTTGATCAGGATCGACTTGCCCGGGTTGTTCTTGGCTTCACGCATGGCGAAAGCCACCGCATGGGCCGATTCCAGCGCCGGGATGATGCCTTCGTGGCGCGACAGAGCAAAGAAGGCGTTCAGCGCTTCCTTGTCGTCGCAGGCGGTATAGTTGGCCTTGCCGGTACGATAGAGGTGAGCGTGTTCAGGTCCAACACCCGGATAGTCCAGACCCGAGGCAACGGTGTGCACCGGTGCCGGCTCGCCCGCGTCGTCTTTCAGAACCATGGTGCGGAACCCGTGGATGTCGCCGTCTTCGCCATAGGTAATGGTTGCGGCGTGCTCGCCCAGTTTAGACGAGGTGCCAAGAGGCTCGACGCCGTAGAGGGCGACATCCTCATCATCGATGAAGCCCGAGAACAGGCCCATCGCATTCGAACCGCCCCCGACACAGGCAGCGACCATGTCGGGTAGCTCTCCGGTCATTTCCAGGAACTGCTCGCGGGCTTCGATGCCAACGATGTGCTGGAAGTCGCGGACCATCATCGGGAACGGGTGCGGGCCTACGACCGAGCCAATCGCGAACAAGGCCGTGTCAGCCTGCGGGACATAGGATTGGAAAGCACTGTCCACGGCCTCTTTCAGCGAGCGACCGCCGAAGCCCACCGGCACAACCTCTGCGCCAAGCAGCTTCATGCGGGTGACGTTCGGGGCTTCTTTTTCAATGTCGATCTCGCCCATGTGAATCTCGCAATCCATGCCGAAATAGGCGGCCGCCGTGGCCAGCGCCACGCCGTGCTGACCGGCACCGGTTTCAGCCATCAGCTTGGTCTTGCCCATGTGCTTGGCCAGAAGCGCCTCGGCCATGCAGTGGTTCAGCTTGTGCGCACCGGTGTGGTTCAGGTCTTCGCGTTTGGCGTAGATCTGGGCGCCGCCGCACATGTCGGACAGGTTCCTGAAATACGACACCGGAGTCGGGCGGCCTTGGAAATGTTTTCGGATATAGCGCAGGTCACGGATGAATTCCGCCGACTTCGAGATCTTCTCATAGGCCTCGCGGATTTCCTTGAAATGCGGCTCCAGCGGGGGCGGCAGCATCGCGCCGCCGTAGTCACCAAAAAATCCGTCCTTGTTGGGTGTCGACTTCAGATAGGATGCCATTCTGTCTCGTCCTTTGTATTCAAATCTCGCGGAGTGAACGGCCTTTTGACGTCAAGAGCAAGAAAAAACCGACCGGTTGGTTGAGTTAGTGGTTTTCGGGGGTCCTGTACAGTCACCAAGGCTTGGATCGCCGGGATTTGCTCGGGATTGAACTGTCGCAAGCGGTGAAGTGGATTCGGCATGGAATCCCCTGCGCGAAGGAGGTACAGGAAAAGACACGTGCTTTTATCCAGAGGACAGCCCGATGTTTTCCGATCTCCCGACTCATGCTCCTGACAAAATCCTGCAGCTTATGCAGATGTTCCGAGAAGATCCCCGCGCCGAGAAGATTGACCTTGGTGTAGGTGTCTACAAGAACGCGCAAGGTGTGACTCCGATCATGCGAGCGGTGAAGACGGCGGAAAAACAGCTGTGGGAGGCCGAAACCTCGAAGTCCTATGTGGCTTTGGCAGGTGCGCCAGAATACAACGACGCGATGATCTCGCTGGTTCTGGGCGACGCTGTGGCTCGCGACCAGGTGGCAAGTGTCGCGACTCCGGGTGGTACCGGTGCTGTTCGACAGGCGTTTGAGTTGACGAAGCTGGTAAATCCCAACGCGACTGTCTGGTACTCGAACCCAACCTGGGGCAACCACGTCAGCATTCTGAAATACATGGGCGTGTCACATCAGGCGTATCGGTATTTTGACGCGGCCTCCGGTACGGTTGATTTCGACGGTATGATCGCAGATTTGAACGGCGCGAAGCCGGGCGATGTCGTACTGTTGCACGGCTGCTGCCACAACCCGACCGGCGCCAACCTGACCGCAGAGCAATGGCAGGTCGTGGTCGACACGCTGCTGGCGAACGGGCTTCTGCCGATGATCGACGTCGCCTACCAAGGCTTTGGCGATGGTTTGCAGGAAGATGCGGTCGGTCTTCGACTGGTGACCTCGTCGGTGCCGGAAACCCTGATTGCGGCGTCCTGTTCGAAAAACTTCGGCGTGTATCGCGAGCGGACGGGTATCCTGATGGCGTTCGCACAGGACAAGTCGATGGTATCTGCAGCGCAGGCAAACCTCGCCTACCTCAATCGCCAAAACTACTCTTTCCCACCGGATCACGGTGCGCGTCTGGTCAGCATGATCCTGACCGATGAGGCCTTGCGTGCCGACTGGCAAGCAGAGCTGGAAGAGGTTCGCCTGGGCATGCTGGACCTTCGTAAGCAGCTGGCCGACGAGTTGCGTCGCCTGACCAACAGTGATCGCTTTGACTTCATTGCGCGTCACCGCGGAATGTTCTCGATGCTGGGATTGAGCGAGGCCGAAATCACCACCCTGCGTGAGCAGCACGGCATCTATGCGGTCAGCGACAGCCGGATCAACATCGCCGGTCTGAACACCAACACTGTTCCGATTCTTGCCAAGGCCGTTGCCGAGGTCGTCAGCGTCTAGCGCCCGGCCCTCTGGTTAGGGGGAAGCAGACCTGAAAAGTTACCTTTTTTGGCTTTGGCGACTTAGCTAAGTTATCGGCAAGAGCCCATTTCCCGGGTTCTTGCCGTTCTTTTATGACCAATTAGCTGGGGGGCCCCAATGGGCAAAAGAGACGACCTGATCGCGCAATATGCTGACGACTTGAAAAACAAATGCGGTATGGAACCGGATATGGACCTGCTGACCAAGGTCACCATCGGTTGTGGCCCGGCGATCTATGATGCCGATGCCTCGACCGTCGCGTCGAGTCAGAACAGCGAGCTGGAAACGGTTAAGAACAACTTCCTGATCCGAAAGCTGGGTTTGGCCGACGGTCCCGAACTGATGGATGCGATCAATTCGGTTGTTGAGACCTATGGCAAATCCGAAAGGAACAAATACCGCGCCGTGGTCTATTACATGTTGACCAAGCACTTCGGTAAGGAAGCCGTCTTCGGCTAAGCCGACCGCGATGGATTTCGACGCCCGCCTTTTGGCTGGCGTTTGTCATTAGGCCAAGGTTAAAACCAGCCCGGTGACTGCGCAACCGCCCGCTGCATAGCCGCCGTCGATCAACATCAGCACCTTCGGACGGCCCGCAAAGGCATAGTTGGTCACGATCCACGGCGCCGCGATGAAGAGCCCCAGCCCCAGCCCGGCGATCAGCCCGGCGCCCGCGCTGTCGATGCCGCTAATCGCAAAGAGATGGCGCATCATCCCCGCGACCAGCAGAGACCCGACAAAGCCGATGATATAGGGGGCCGGATTGCCACCATTGGCTGGTCGGCCATCTTCGCCGATCTCAACACCTGCTGCAGCCATCCAGGGTTTCGCCAACGCCATGTACCAAACCGCCCCGAAGGCAAATCCAGCGATGGCGGCGACGACGACTGAAACTGAATCCATAATGCGCTCCCTTGCTTCCCGCAGGAATCTTGGCAGAGCCAGACTGGAAAATCTACGGCTCTATTCCGGCCATCTCACAGATGATTTTCCATTCTTCGGCGCGCACCGGCTGAACGGAAAGCCGGGTATTATTCACCAGAACCATCTCGGCCAGACGCGGATCGTCCTTGCACATCTGCAGGGTTACAGGCGTGGCCACCGGCTGCACTGCCTTGATATCCACGCAGTCCCAACGGTCGTCATCGGTGGTGCTGTCGGGGTGAGATTCGGCGCAGACCTCGACCACGCCGACGATCGCCTTCTCTTTCAGCGAGTGATAGAAGAAGCCGCGATCCCCGATCTTCATGGCCCGCATGTTGTTGCGGGCCTGATAGTTGCGGACGCCGTCCCATTCCTCGCCCGCCTCGCCTTTGGCGACCTGCTGGTCCCAGCTCCATGTATTGGGTTCGGATTTGAACAGCCAGTAGTTCATCAGCCGATGACCTTGTTCCATTTCTCAATCCGCACGTCCGAGAACAGCCCCGCCTTGGCATAGGGGTCATTCGAGGCCCAATCTTCCGCTGCAGCGAAGTCGTTCACATCGATCACAACCAAAGAGCCATACATGGCGTCTTCACCATTCAGGAAGGGGCCGGCCATCACTGCACCGGTCTCTTTCAAATAGGCGACGTGGTCGGGGCGGTTGTCCAGACGGGTTTGCAGGTGGTCGGGCTTGTCGGTGCAGATCACGGCATAGAGCGGCATGGATTATTCCTCTTTCAACGGGCGGGCCATCAGGGCGCTGACGGCATCGTTAACGTTTAACTTGCCGCTGACAACAGCGGCGATCATTTCGCTGATTGGCAGGTCGATACCTTCGTCCCGTGCCAGCTTGTGCACGGCAATGGCGGTTGCAACCCCTTCGACGGTATAGGTGTTGTCTGGTACCTCGCCCTGTCCGAGCGCCCGCCCGTGCCGGAAATTCCGCGAAAGGTCCGACGTACAGGTTAGGACCAGATCGCCCAGACCGGACAATCCGGTCAGCGTTTCCGGCTCGGCCCCGCGGGCAGTTGCGAAACGTGTCATCTCGGCGAAGCCGCGCGTCATCAGGGCAGCCCGTGCACTGTCGCCCAGACCAGCACCCATCACGATCCCCGCAGCGATGGCGATGACGTTTTTCAACGCGCCCCCCAATTCCGCCCCAGTGGTGTCGGACGTTCGATAGAGCCGCAGGGTGTCAGTCGACAGGAGCTCTTGCAATTCGCGGCCAGCAGTAGCATCGGCGCAGGCCAGAGTCAGTGCGGTCGGCAAGCCCTTGGCAATATCGGCGGCAAAGCTCGGACCAGTCAGGATCGCAGGCACGGCGCTCGGGCAATGGGCGGCAATCACATCGGTTGGCCCAAGACCGGATTTCAGGTCGACCCCCTTGCAGCAAGCCACAAGGCGGTGCCCGTCCAGTTCGGGGTTATCCGTCAGAAAGTTGGCGAGGGCCTGCATGGGGACGACCAGAAGGATCGCCTCTGCGTCTTTCAGATCGGCAGGGCGATCGGCAATTTCGAGGCTTTCGGGCAGGTCGACGCCCGGCACGTAAGAGGTATTCTGGCGCGTGTCCCGCATTGCGTCGCGATGGCTGGAATCGCGTCCCCACAAGGCGACTTGCTGCCCGGAACGGGCCAATGCGATTGCCAAAGCCGTGCCAAAAGCCCCAGCTCCAAGTACTCCGATCATGCCTTGGCCCCTTTCTTGCCAGATCCCAGTAGTGACGGGCTGGTCTGGTCCAGCGGCCAGCGCGGGCGGGCCGTGAAATCATTGGTGGGTTCAACACCTGCGTTCAGCAACTCGATCCCGGCCCAGGCGATCATCGCCGCGTTATCGGTGCAAAGCCGCAATGGCGGCGCGGTAAATGTTGCGCTGAATTCCGAAGAAACCGTCTCTAACACCGCGCGAATGGCCTTGTTTGCCGCAACACCACCGGCGACAGCAAAGGCGGGCTCGGCCGGGCTCAACGCCATGTATTCGGTCAGGGCGCGGCGCGATTTTTCCGCCAGCACGTCCGCCACTGCCGCCTGAAACCCGGCGCACAGATCGTGGCGGTCTTGCTCGTACAACCCGCCCTGATCGGCGATCAGTGTATCGCGAGCGCGCAGGACGGCGGTCTTGAGGCCTGAAAAGGACATGTCGCAGCCGGGTCGGTCAAGAAGGGGGCGGGGCAGTCGGAACCGCTTGGCGTCGCCCTTGGAAGCGTGGGCTTCGACCACAGGGCCGCCGGGTTGAGGCAGGCCCAAAAGGCGGGCGGTTTTGTCGAATGCCTCTCCCGGGGCATCGTCGATCGTGCCACCCAGACGGGTGAACTCTTGCGGGCCACGCACCAGAAGGAATTGGCAATGCCCGCCGGACACAAGCAGCATCAGGTAAGGGAACTCCAAGCCATCCGTCAGGCGTGGGGTCAGCGCATGGCCAGCAAGATGGTTGACCGGGATCAGCGGAAGGCCTGCTCCCACAGCCAGTCCACGCGCGCACATCACGCCCGAGATCACGCCGCCGATAAGCCCGGGTCCGGCGGTTACGGCAATCCCATCAAGATCCCGCAACGCTAACCCGGCTTCGGACAAAGCGGCTTCGACACACAGGTCCAGCTTCTCGGCATGGGCGCGGGCGGCCAATTCTGGGACAACCCCGCCGAACTCCGCATGCAATTCTGTTTGGCTGTCGACCACACTGGACAACACCTCGCGCCCGGTATCGGACTGCCGTACGATGGCGGCAGCCGTGTCGTCACAGCTGCTTTCGATGCCAAGGATGGTGCGTGTTGCCTGCATTTGAATGCCGTTGTGCCATATCCTGCGGGCAGGTAACACTGGCTTTGTGATGATACAATCCCGCGCCGTGACCCTGCTGATGACCCGCCCCCTGCCACAGGCACGGGCTTTTGCGGATAGTTTGCTCGCCGAGCTCCCCGAAATGCGAGTGATATTCTCTCCGGTTCTAGAGATTGAGGCGATCGACCTGCCGGAAATAGGCGATGAGCGTGGCTTGGTCTTTACCTCGCAGAACGCCGTACGAATTTTCTCGGGAAAATCCGATCGGCGCGAACTGCCAGCTTTCTGTCTTGGGGAACGAACCACCGAAGTCGCACGCCATGCAGGGTTTCCCGCTGAACAGGTGGGTCACAATGCCGAGACCCTGGTGGAATTCCTGCCCGGCAGAAACCCGCCCATACCCCTGCTTCATTTGCACGGGGAGCACACACTCGGGGATGTTGCCAAGCGCCTGACCCAAGCCGGATACCCCTGTCGCGAGGCCACGATCTATCGTCAGAAACCAGTGCCGCTTAACGCGGAGGCCAAGGCGGAAATAATGAGCAACTCTTTGATAATATTGCCGATTTTCTCGCCAAGGACGGCGCGCATCCTGTCTGAGCAATTGCGAGGCGCCGCTGCTCCCTTGGCGATTTGTTGGATGAGCGATGCTGTACGAGATGCATGGTTCGGTCCATCCCCGGTCGCCGAGCAAATCGCGGCTTCTCCGGATGCAACGGCTCTGGGTGATGCGGTTTTGGGCCTTATTGCCACAGCAGATCGGCTTGAGAGGTCTGGCCCGGCGGGCTAGCATGTTGCTGACGCAGAATAATTCGCGTCAGGGAATCATAGGGTGGGTGCCGTGACATCGTCGAAGAAACCAGACGAGATCGAAGAACTGGACACAAAGGATCAGGCCGCGAAGGCAGAGGACTCGTCCGAAATCGCCGACGCCGAGGTGATCGAAGACTCCGAAGTACCCGAGGCGGTGGATGAAGGTGAAACATCCAACGACACTCTGGAAAATGCATCCGACGATCAACCCACCGATAACGCTGATTCAGACGAAACTCCCGACGACTCCACCGAGGCATCCGAACAGCATGCCGAGCCGGCTGCAGCGGTAGCTCCCCCCCCGGTCGAGAAATCCGGCGGAGGGTTCCTGCCGACGCTCTTGGGTGGTGTGTTAGCTGCGGGGATTGGTTTCGCCGTATCGCAGTTCATGTTCACAGGGTCCGACAGCGCATCAGATCAGGCTGAATTGCAGACCGCGCTCGATCAGCAATCCCGTGACATCGCGTCGCTTCAACAAGCCGTCGAAGCATTGGCAAGTGCACCGGCCCCGGTAATACCGGATATGACCGGTGCGCTGGACGAGCTTAAATCCGAACTGAGCAATGTGAATTCTGGCGTATCGACAGGGCTGACAGATTTGACAGCTCAGCTCGATGCAATTGAGGCACGGCTGACAACGGTCGAGAAACGCCCGGTTGCCTCGACCGATACATCTGGCGCGGTTGAGTCCTACGAGCGAGAGCTGGCCGCTATCCGCAAGGAACTGGCTGAACAGCAAACGATGAACGACGAAATGTCCGAGCAGGTCGGCGCAGCTGCAGCGGCCGCCAAGGCCGAGATTGATGCAGCAAGCGCGCGGGCACGGGCAATTGAAACACAGGCCGCCGTGCAGGCGGTTCAATCGGCGCTGGATACCGGCACGAGCTATTTAGCTTCGCTGGCCGCTC
>CAYFXM010000111.1:0-1019 GCA_964346965.1 uncultured Actibacterium sp.
TCGCCCATATACCGGCGACGATTGTTCAGGGCCGTTACGACATGATCTGCCCGCCCCGCGCGGCCCATGAACTTGCGCGGGACTGGCCCCGCGCAGAGCTTCGCATGATTCCAATCGCCGGCCACGCCCTGTCGGAACCGGGAATAAGCGCAGAACTGATCCGCGTGACCAAATCTGTGGCGCGGCGGGCGGGGATGCTGGGGCTTCAACGCTAAGCACACACCCTTAGTACTGGATCTATCCCTAATTCTCAGCATAATTGAGTCGCGCGAAATCGAATTTCATTCAATTACACCACGCTGAAAAATATTCTCTAATTCTCTGTATTTAGCCAAAGATTCGATGCTGAATTTGAGACCGAGGCCTTTCAATACAAGTGAAAGTGTGCGCTTGGCGTTTCCGCCAGCGCCGGCTGTTCTGAGTTTTAGGTGCGTGTGATCAATGCCGCGCATAACAACCCAACCCAAGGGAATAGGTTTATCGGCAATCCATTCCAGATCTATCCACTTCAAACCGCTAGATGTATTTACACAATTAAATGGTGTAGCGTCTAACAATCTGCCGTCTAAATAGAAGTCTTCGAGATTGTCGGTTTTTTCTATTTTTGCGTTGGCCTGAGAGAAAAGAAACTTTGCCCACGGCATAAAAGAAGCCGAGTAACGCTTTGGCCGACTGTTGCGAAGAAGTGCTCGCAATATTCTTGCAGCCTCCAGTTCTCCATGATGGTAGCTATCTCTCTGCAAAACGTGAAGAATTTTGGCTTCCCCTACCGCGAAGCTGAGTTGTCTCCCATCGTGCTCGCTAATGTAAGCTTTACGAGTAGTGATATTGGCTCGCTCTTTAAAAAATTTAGTCTCGCAAGCTGTTCTGACAGAGCGTTTGCCTAAGTTGTTGATTTGGGCCAGCAACCTCTCCCCTTGACTACCCTGATCCTCAAGAGAACTCACCACCAGAAAAGAATTTGCAAATTCTTTCAACAAGCCGGCTGCTTCGAGAGATTGAGAAGTCAGAGCCTCAGA
>CAYFXM010000111.1:1030-2286 GCA_964346965.1 uncultured Actibacterium sp.
TGTTTTCTTAGATAGTCCCTTGAACCTACGGTTAATAGAAGATCTGCACAGTTGAATTCTTCATGGACCATTCCGTCCTCGGAAACTAACACTTCACACAGTTTATAGTCAGGGTAAGCGTAAAAAAAACTGTTACTCTGAAAGCCGTTTTCAACCAGAAGGCTCTCAAGCTCCTTTCGGCTGAAGGTTTGAGCAGTCGATCCATCGTACAGTCCATGGGTTCCATAATACGGTCGGCCAACATGATCCTCCGAACTGCCATTGAGATACTTTAGCCCAATTTTATTCTCTATTGCGACGACGAGCTTACCCCGATCCGAAAGAAATCTTTTTGCAACTTCGAGATAGGAAGGAAACTGCCTGCCCTCCTCACCGAATAAAGGGGCATATTCCAATACGCCGACATACAACACCCAATCGAATTTCTGCTCCATTTCAAAATCGGTAAAGTTATCGACGTAAATCGAGACATTTTCCAAGTCTTCGCAGCGTTTGGCTGCAGTCCTTGCTCGAGATATCGTCCCTTCAACTGAGGTTACGAAAAGACCTGACTCGCCTAGATACCGGGCAATTGCCCCGCAACCGCAGCCAAGTTCGAGAACTCGCTCGCCGGGTTTAAAGTCTAAGCTTCTAAGGACTGCGTGACGTTTGGCAGACAAATGATATTCGGTTGGCCATCCCCTAATAGAATTCTGCAATTCATCGGAGAACACTGATCGATCTTTGCAAGCAGACACAATTTGGAAGATACTGTCTTCCGCTTTCTTTCCATCGCTGTATACAATTTCGCTCGCTTCGCTACGGTGCCAAACACCGAGATCATTATTATATTTATATGGCAACTTGATAACCTCAATCTCCGTTTCTTAACTTATTTTGGCCGTTCCAAGGCAAGGTTCAATAAGCGCCGTTTGTTTGTTTTTATTAGGGTTTCGCTTTGGTAACCACTTCGGCTAGCGAATTGTTAAAAAGGAGACCGAACCTCCATCCCTGTAGGCAACGCTACCAATGCTCTCCAAGAACTTTGTTGACGGGATAAACAGCGTACTTTGTTGCAAATTGTTGGTAAAGCTTTCCATCACTATCCATCGAGACATCAGACCACCCTCCTTCGTCCAACCAAAGCTGCCGGCGCATAACCAATTGCATCAGATCGATGTTGCGGCGGCGCACTGGTATCCCTGAGAATATTACCGCAAACTCTGAGCGACCACGTTTTCGAAGTGCACGATTTCTGAAAGGCACGTACTCCCTCA
>CAYFXM010000111.1:2296-8619 GCA_964346965.1 uncultured Actibacterium sp.
CGACAATGTCCTTTCGAGAAGTCTCATTGAACCTTCTTGCAACAAAAGTCGTTGTATCTGAATCGATAACCTTGGATATCTCTTCAAGTGCGTCAGGATAGAGAATGTTATCTGCATTTGTATGGACAATCCATTCGCCAGTTGCGGCACGAATACCTCTGTCGCGGTTTGAATGACCCCAATTGTTCTCCCGCTCTTCAGACTCAAACATCACAGTGTTTTCAGGATAGACAATGGATTGCATTTCCCCGGCGAAATCTCTCGACCTTGGACCATCATGATAAATTAAGAGTTCGAAATCCTTGAAGGTTTGCGTGTTGAAGCAATCGATGGCCCTTCGAAAGTCTTCACGAGAAACAGAGCCGTCAAAATCGACCATAATCACTGTAAATTTAGGGATTGGGGCTTCGGCCATACAGAAGTTTCTCCCAAGATCGGCTGTTCTCAAGGCGCCAAAATACAAATCACTTTTAGACCTGCCCGTCTACAGTTCAATTCCGATGATAGGGCGATCCAGCCAAAATGGACGCCGCTCGATACAGCTGTTCGGTCAGCATCACGCGGGCCAGCATATGGGGCCAGACCATCTTGCCGAAAGACAAGCTGGCATCGGCCCGCGCGCGAAGTGACGGATCAATTCCATCTGCTCCGCCAATAACAAAGGCAACGTCTCCGCGCCCTTCATCCCGCCAGCGCGCCAGCATCCGGGCAAAATCCGGCGAGCTCATAAGTTTGCCGCGCTCGTCCAGCGTGCAGATCAACGCACCCTTGGGAATCGCGCGTTCCAGCAGGGTGGCTTCGGCACCCATGCCGCCGCCTTTACGGTCTTCCACTTCGGAAATTGTCAGCGGACCCAGTCCCATTCCGCGCCCGGTCCGGTCGAACCGGGTTTGGTAGTCGTCGATCAGCGTGCGTTCCGGGCCCGCCCGAAGGCGGCCCACCGCACAGATTGTCACCCGCATCAGGCTTCGGCCGGTTTGGCCCCTACCGGAAGCCACATCTTTTCGAGCTGATAGAACTCACGCACTTCCGGGCGGAAGACATGGACGATCACGTCGCCCGTGTCGATCAGGACCCAATCGCCCTGCTCCTTGCCCTCGACCTTCGAGCTGCGCGCAAAGTCTTCCTTGACCTTCTGCATCAGCTTTTCGGAAAGCGACGCCACCTGCCGCGACGAACGGCCCGAGCAAATCACCATGTAATCGGCCATGGCGGATTTCCCGCGCAGGTCGATTGTCACGATGTCCTCGGCCTTTTCATCGGAAAGAGTGGTGGTGATGTGGTTCAACAGCGCGTCGGCTGTTGTGGCTTGGGGAAGCTCGGTCATCGGCATCCCCGCTGCGGGTGTTTCATGCACCGCATCTGCATGTTGAGACAGGACATGGTCCTCCTACGTGGCGCGCCGACCAATCCCCGGCGCTGGGATGAGTTAAAGGTAACAAGGGAAATGCGACTTTTCAATGAAGCCCGCAAGAGCCAAAACCAAAGTGTTGCATCACTTAGGTTTTGGTATCGGCTTGCAAGGTTGACCCTTCCAGCAATTTGACCTCGCGCTGCGGGAAGGGGATTGAGATGCCGTTAGCCTGGAAGGTATCCCAAAGCGCCAGATAGATCTGCCCGCGAATGTTGGTGAGACCTTCCGACGGGTCCTCGATCCAGAACCGCAACAGGAAATCGACCGAACTGTCGCCAAACCCGGTGACATGGCAGACAGGCGCTCGATCAGTGAGGACACGCTCAACACTTCCTGCCGCCTCGACCGCAAGTTTGCGCACGAGATGAGGGTCGTCGTTGTAGGACGTGCCGAAGGGGATATCGAGCCGAACGAATTCGTTGGAATGCGACCAGTTCACCACCTGGCCGGTGATCAGATCCTCGTTCGGGATCAGGTATTCACGCCCGTCCCGCGTGACGACAGAGACATAGCGGGCCCCAAGCGAGTGGATCCAACCGAAGGTGTCGCCAAGGCTGATCACGTCGCCGGGTTTGATCGACTTGTCCAGCAAGATGATCACGCCTGAGACGAGGTTCGATACGACCTTCTGCAAGCCAAAGCCAAGACCGACACCGATGGCACCGGACAGAAACGCCAACCCGGTCAGATCAATGCCGATCACCTTCAATCCGATGAAGAAGGCCGCGCCGTAGAGGAGGATCTGGGCGAACTTCACTCCCAGCACCTGCATCGAAGGCGAAATCTCGGGGTTTCGGCGTATGCGCGAAGTCGTGGTCGAGGCAAGGAACCGCGCCAGTGCCAGCAACACGCCAAGGATAAAGATCGCCTGCAGGATCAGCAGGATCGAGATTCTTGTCTCGCCAAGGTCCAGCGCAATCGCATCTAAAAGACCTTCTGTCTCTTCTGTGATGTTGAGGATGCGCAGGGTGATCCAAAACCATGCACCGTATTTGATCAGGTTCCGTAGAAGCGTGTTGGCGACCAGCCGCGTGGCAAATGCGACGATCAGCCATGCCAACGCAAGATTGCCAATGACCGCCAATAGATAACTTCGGCTTGGCCAAGTGATTTCTCGCATCACCATGATCGTGGTCCAGATCAGGATGATGAACATAAGCGCGCGGATACGTTTGTGGATGATCAACCCGGTCTTGATCCGCCAACGAGGCCAGCCTTCGCGGGTTCTCAGCCATTCACGAAAACGGTTGCCGATGGGCTTGGCTAAGAGCGTAGAAAGAAACAACAGCCCAACGGCGATTCCCAACTGGTAGGCATTCCACGGTCGCAAGGCCTGTTCGAGCGCCTGAGCCGCAATTTCGGCCAGCCGCTGTCCGAAGGCCAGTGCCTCTTGTGCATTGTCCGTAAGCGCGGCGCTGCTGTCGGGGGTCTCCTGCTCCATGCGGGTCCTTGTTTTTCTGGCAGTTTGGCCCGCGATTGAGCCTCAATCAACCCTCTCACCCTTGATAGACTCATGGCGAGAGTGTATCTGCACCGCGATGACTCGGATTTTTGACATGGATGATCGCGCGCGCCTGCCCTGGCGATTCTTCGGCGCAACGCTGACCATTTTGGCGTGCCTATAAGGCCCACGCCCCATCCGACGTACCTAATTTTCTGACAAACCACGGGAGAGGACCAAATGACCGCCCCGAAAACACTCTATGATAAAATCTGGGATGCGCACGTAGCCCATGAAGCCGAAGACGGCACCTGCCTGCTGTATATCGACCGTCACCTTGTACACGAAGTGACCAGCCCGCAGGCGTTTGAAGGCCTGCGCATGGCCGGTCGCCAAGTGCGCGCGCCGGAAAAAACCATCGCTGTGCCGGACCACAACGTTCCGACCACCAAGGGGCGCGAGAACCCCGAGGCAATGACTGAGGACAGCCGCGTTCAGGTTGCTGCGTTGGATAAAAACGCAAAGGAATTTGGCATCCACTACTATCCCGTGACCGACGTTCGTCAGGGCATCGTGCATATCGTTGGCCCGGAGCAGGGTTGGACCCTGCCCGGAATGACCGTTGTTTGTGGTGACAGCCACACCGCGACCCACGGCGCGTTCGGCGCTCTGGCCCACGGTATCGGCACCTCGGAAGTGGAACACGTCCTGGCCACCCAGACGCTAATCCAAAAGAAGTCGAAAAACATGAAGGTCGAGATCACCGGCAAGCTGAAGCCGGGTGTGACCGCGAAGGACATCACGTTGGCCGTGATCGGCGAGACCGGTACCGGCGGCGGCACCGGCTATGTCATCGAATATTGCGGTGAAGCGATCCGCGATCTGTCGATGGAAGGCCGCATGACCGTCTGCAACATGGCCATCGAAGGCGTTGCCCGTGCTGGCCTGATCGCCCCGGACGAAACCACCTTTGAATATGTCAAAGGCCGCCCGCATGCGCCGAAAGGTGCCCAGTGGGAAGCCGCGCTTGCAAATTGGCAGACCCTCTTCACCGACGAAGGCGCGCATTTTGACAAGGTTGTCACCCTGAAGGGCGAAGAGATCGAGCCGGTCGTGACCTGGGGCACCTCGCCCGAGGACGTTCTGCCGATCTCCGGCGTTGTTCCCTCGCCTGAAGATTTTGAAGGCGGCAAGGTCGAAGCGGCCCGCCGTTCAATCGAATACATGGGTCTGGAATCGGGTCAGAAACTGTCGGACATCCAGATCGACACCGTCTTTATCGGCTCTTGCACCAATGGTCGGATCGAAGACCTGCGGGCTGCAGCCGAGATCCTGAAAGGCAAGAAGATCAAGGACGGCATGCGCGCCATGGTCGTTCCGGGTTCGGGCCTTGTCCGCGCTCAGGCGGAAGAAGAAGGTCTGGCAGACATCTTCAAGGAAGCCGGTTTCGAATGGCGCCTTGCCGGTTGTTCCATGTGCCTTGCAATGAACCCCGACCAGCTGTCCGAGGGAGAGCGCTGCGCCTCGACCTCGAACCGTAACTTCGAGGGCCGTCAGGGCTACAAAGGCCGCACCCATCTGGTGTCGCCCGCCATGGCCGCCGCTGCGGCGCTCACCGGTCACCTGACCGATGTCCGCGAGATGATGTAAGGAGCCACGACAATGGAAAAGTTCAAAACATTCACCGGCGTCGCGGCCCCTATGCCGCTGGTCAACATCGACACCGACATGATCATCCCGAAGGTGTTCCTGAAGTCGATCCAACGCACCGGTTTCGGCGTGAACCTGTTCGACGAAATGCGCTACAACCGGGACGGTACCGAGATCGAAGATTTCGTTCTGAACAAACCGGCCTATCGCGGTGCAGAGATCCTGATTGCAGGTGACAACTTCGGATGTGGTTCGTCGCGAGAGCACGCGCCTTGGGCGATTGCCGACTTCGGTATCAAGTCGATCGTCTCGACCAGCTTCGCCGACATCTTCTACAACAACTGTTTCAAGAACGGCATCCTACCGATCATCCTGCCACAAGAGCAGGTGGACGTGTTGATGAAAGATGCGGAAAAGGGCGAGAACGCGCGTCAGACCGTTGATTTGGAAGCGCAGACCATCACTACCTCTGATGGCGAAAGCTTCTCGTTCGACGTGGACCCGTTCCGCAAGCACTGCCTGCTGAACGGTCTGGATGACATCGGTCTGACAATGGAAAAGGCTGATTCTATTGAGGCGTTCGAGGCGAAGTCATCCGCCGAATTCCCTTGGTTGTAATCAAGACCTGAGGCGTTTTTGTCACTGATAAAAAACAATTCCCGGCAAAGTTAAGCATTTTTGCCGGGAACCCCGAAAATGTAACGTTTTTTTCTGCCCCGTTCACAAAGTTGCCTCAATTGAGTTGAAACTAGAGCGTGCGTTACCCCGAGATTAGGGATAAAGATTCCCATAAGGCGAATCTTGTGTAGCGTAGGTAATCTTTGCGGTGTGTTTACCGCGGTCTGAAACTCAAACCTGGGCGATAACAGGATGAAGCGGTTAACTGGGGCAATGATCCGAGCGATGGCAGTGGTGCTGCTTATTGCCACCCCTTCGATTCTTCTTCCGCAATCGTCGATCGATGCCACTCAGGTGATCGCCCTGGTCGCGATTTTCGCCGCTGCGCTGACCTTCAGCGAGTACAACACCACCTATCCCGGCATTGTCGAATTCCGCGATGCACCACCGTTCAACCGCATCCGCTATATGTCGATGTTGCTGACCGTCGTCATCCTCAGCCTGATTGTGAAGAACGTCTATGAGCCCGCGCCGCTGTCGCAGTTGGCTGCCGCAGTTGGTGACATGGTCGGACGCGTGATCGACTTTCCCTATAGCCCGGTCCGCCTGATCCTGCAGATGCTTCCCGAAACGACCAGCGAAGAGGGTTATCGCCTGATGCAGGCCACGGCGGGAATGGCCTATCTGCTGTCGATCATCACCCTGGGCGTTTTTGTCCTGTTGATCCGCGTCAACCGCTGGCCGACGCGAAACGGGGCCTTTAACGTCTGGGTAAACCTGCCGACCTTCGATCCGACCGCTGGTGGGGACGTTGTTGACCGTCTCAACCGGGACGCTCGTTTCAACGTAGCATTGGGCTTTCTTCTGCCCTTCCTGATCCCGCTGATCATGAAAGCGTCGATCGAGATGTTCGATCCCGTGTCGATGCAGAATCCTCAGACCATGATCTGGACCATTTCAGCCTGGTCGATCCTGCCTACCAGCCTGTTCATGCGAGGTATCGCGATCGGCCGCATCGCCGAGATGATCCGAGAGCAGCGCGATAGTGCTGTTGCCGAAGAGGCCGCAGCCTACCAGCCGGTCTGATCCTTCCAAACTCCAAGTAATCCGCGCCCTGTATCGGGGTTGCCTTGACCCTTTGGCCTGCAGCCGTTAGGGCCTGTGCGACTCTGAAAACAAGGACTTGGCACCCATGACGAA
>CAYFXM010000112.1:0-8559 GCA_964346965.1 uncultured Actibacterium sp.
TTGAAAAGTCAGGGAAAAATTAGCCTCTATTCTCTTTAATTAGGGCACAACGACACCTGGACCTGGCGGTGTCGCTTGAACGGGATAACATCATTGCGCGGCCAGCCATCCTCCGGTTCAAAGAAGTCCTGAATTGTCTTCTGCATTGAGCCTCCCCAACTGCACTGGTCCCCCCCCTATGTTGAGGAAACGGAGGACTAGAAACGGCAAACAAGTGACCGACGCCGGAAGAGATAGTTTCGGAGGTAAGGCAAGTAGGGTTGTTAATGGGGTAAGGAACGCGACGCCTGGCTACGGTCAGGCAGATAGGTGTAGTTAAACACACGTATTACCGCTAGCAAAAGAAGTACAGTGGAGTGGGCGTAGATCAAATGAAAGAGCTGAAACGGATTTAACGTTGGACAAATTAATCCTGAAAGAAGCCGCTCGGCGGAACTTTTGTGCCCTGATCGTCGTCGCGCATTCATAGATCGTGTGCGCTGCCAATTTCAAAGTCTCTGACCCCCAAGCCGGTCGTGTGTTGAGACAACATAGCTCGACACAAGGACATGTTCCCAGACGGCACCCGGATGAAGCCAGCCTGGTTACGGATACGATCGAACTGGCTCGTCAGTTTGGTCAATAAGCGTATCATCGAATCGCCGCTTTGCTAAGAGATGCAGCTTGGTCTGTCAGCGACGGGCGTATTGAGCGACTATCGCGACGAGAGGGGCTTAAAGTTCCAGCGAAACAACCAAATAATTGACGGCTCCGTCTGAATAGTGGATCGTACGAGAGGCTGCGACCTGAATACCGCAACCACATTTGGTCATATGGTTTCGTTCGCTGCAGGACCGATACGAGTAAAGTCTTTCGAACGCCAAACAATCTTGATGATCAAAGCCGTGAATGCCTGGCGATCAAGGTACAGCGCAAGCTGAACTCCACAGATGTCATCGGCGCCCTGACGTATCTGTTAATCCTAAACGGTGCGCCTAAAAAATACTTACGTTCGTACATCGGCCCGGAGTTCGTCGCAAAGGCTGTGCGAGACTGGATCACCCTTGGAAATGGATGGAACGAAAGCTTCAATGGGCGGCTGAGGGATTAAATGCTCGATCGTGAGGCATTCTACAGCCTGCGCGACGCCCAATACTGATTGAGGAATGGAGCAAACACTACAACACAAAACGGCCCCATCGTGCATTCGGCGCAAACCACTAGCTCCCGAAACCATCGTACCGATGGATCAGCGGCCTCCTATGCACTAAAAATTAAACTGGACCAGTCGAATGAGGCTGCTCACTAATTGAAGCTGGTTTGGCCAAAACAACATTCGACTTTATTTTCACCGAAAGAAATCGACGCAATGACATCGATAGCTACAATTCGGTTGAACAATATTAACCTTCTCGTCACCGTGATTTCGCGGTTAGAGTCGAGGTACCACCTGAAGAAAACGGAAGATCAGAGGAAAATTGTGATGACCGCCGCTTCAGCCAAAAGGGGTGTTGGAGGTGGGCATTTAACCAGTCGCCGAAATCAAGCCAAGGTACTATTGCCCGCTCACTTCAGAGAATGACCGGTAAGGAGTTCTCCGATTAAGCGACAGCAGCATCTTTTAAGATCATAAATGATTTATCCTCATACAACACGTACCACATGCCTTGATTCGGCCGACCTATGCGTAATTACCTCAAATTAGGACGGATCCGACCAAACCAGCCGAAGGCCCAATAGATACAGCATTTGTCATCGCGTTAATCTGAATTAGGGATGCCGGTCGAGCTTTCGAAAACTGACCCAGCCTGGCACTCTTGAGACCAAATTCTCACGTTTCACCCGACATACATTGTGAAACGCCCTAAGCGGGTCTACCAACCAGCATCAGATTTGATCGCCCCCGACTGAATGTAGAGTATACTCCGTCGCGCTAAGGTCTCGAATGTCGTCATTGATCTCGCATGAATTTGCGAGAGCGCATTGGAATAAACCTTCAGAACCTGAGGCGCGAGCGCGGCTTGAGCCAAGAGCGATTGGCTCTGCTCGCTGAACTAGACCGAGGGTATGTCGGCAAGATCGAAAACGCTCGTTACTCAGTGTCTGCCGACACAATTGAACAACTGGCAAAAGCTCTGGAAATAGATCCTGTAGAGCTTCTAAAGGCTCACACGGAGGTCCGTAGGTAACTCTTTTCGCGTATTTTGCATTAACTTTTTTAAATTATGTAGACCATTGAAACTCATTAGAAAATTTGCTCGCCCCTTTCAGGAAGGGTACAGTATTAGTGACAGCCACGAGGTCCATCTTTTTACAGACTACCGTTGGAACGATGGAACTATAAGCCGACGCTGGAATGTCTCTCCAGAACGCTTTGACGCAGATCTTGCCGAGCTGCGCCAGGTTTCTCTGAAGCCGTCGGGCGAGCTAGATCAGTAGGAATACCACTCCGAATGCCCCATGTTGCCCTCGTAGTCCCCATATTCAACCATGATACTGCGCGAGTTGAATCGCCATAGGCCGCCGCCGATCGGAAACGCGATCTCCTGACCACTTTCCGAGATGAATGTCGCGGGCCAAGGGTTTGGCGATCCTTGTACACGCTGAATGTATCGGCAGGTCCTATTCTCACGGTTGCAAGAACGGACAGACCAGCTCCAAGTTTCGTCTCCGTCTTCACGATCTGACGTCCCTCTGAACCAGATCACATGCGTTTGGTTCAGCCATTCAAATTCTGGCAGATTGGTGTCGAGTTCGCCTTCCCCGCCGGGCCCACCGAGTTCGACCGGCACACGGGCATATGTGCATATCCCGAACGGCGGACGACTTGGCCAAGGAGTAATACGGCGGATCATGGTGCGGTATGCTCGAGCACAGACAGCGCTCGGGGGAAACCCACCCGCCATGCAGAGCATTATGGCGCAATCGATATCATAGGCTTGCGCTTTCTCCGGAGTTCCAAACACCGCCATCGCCCCCATTGCTGCTGCAATAACCTGCCGCTTCATGTCACTCTCCCGCAAAAGTTGCGCAGACCATCGCGCAATATGCGTTAATCTGCAATATATCATATTGACTCTATATGGCTTTATGGATTTAAGCGCAGGAAGTAGAAGGGCTCTCATGAGGAGAGTCCGAACATGCCGATAGCGCGCAATCAGATCCTGATCACCATAGATGGTGTCAAAGACTTGTCTGAGAAGGGCATTGCGTTCCGCTGCCGGTATGAACTTGTGGGGTTCACGGACGATGGCAAGCCGCGCTACCAGTGTATCTACCTGCGCGAGAGCGAACCGGAAGCCATTCTGGTCTCAACCCGGATCACCCCACTCGGGCCAGAACCGCGGTATTTCAACATATGGCCGGGGCTCTTCAAACATCATCTCGAGTTCGGTGACGGGCGCGATCTGCGCTTTGGCCCTGACTATGAACTCACCCTCGAGGAGCGCGGCTGACGTCATCGCCTTCGGCCGCGACGGCGGGGCCCGGACTTCTGGCTGGACCTTCCACGGCGAGCGGCCTGCATGGGCTGGTTTGGATCATAGCGCCGAGACTGAAGTCGTACTGGACTCGCTGGAGCCCACACTGCCGTCCGGTCGCGACGATAACCTCTCAATGATCCAAACGACGGCCGTTCGCCACCAGGGGAACCGCGCCCTGCGCCAGATTGGCCTGGGTGAGGATGATTGGCAGGTCTTGTTCCGCGCCCTGGTCGAGGCCGAAAGCAACTATAACCCGACCGCCGTCAGCCCTAAGGGTGCTTATGGTTTGGGCCAGCTGATGCCGGACACGGCCCGTGCGCTCGGCGTCGATCCGCGCGACCCCGCCCAGAACCTCGATGGCGCGGCGCGCTACCTGCTCGCACAGCTCGCCACGTTCAAGGACATCAATCTGGCGCTGGCAGCCTATAATGCTGGGCCGCACCATGTGGTCGAATATTCCGCTGTCCCGCCTTTCCCCGAGACCCGCGACTACATCGCGCGCATCCACCGGATCCGGACCCGGCTGGCGGGTACGCCGGTTTTTACTGCCGACATTCTTGCCGCAGACCGCGCACCGGCGCGCGCGCCGGTCCTCATCGATCTTCAGTAAAACAAGGGAACTTCGCATGCTTCGACATCGCCTCAGCCGCCTTTTGCCCGTCGCCACAACCCTAGCGGCTTTCGCAAGCCCTGCCTTCGCGCAAGACTTGTCGCCGATCCAGACCATGCTGGAAACCGTCGAGGCCGCGCTGACAGGCCCAATCGGGATCGCGGTCGCCACGCTTGCGGTCATCGGCACCGGTTTCATGTGCATGATGGGACGGCTAAACTGGGGCTGGTTCGCATCCGTAATTATCGGGATTGTTTTAATCTTTTCCGCGGGTACAATCGTGGCGGGATTTTCCTAATGCCTACCTCGTTTTCGCATCCCGAGTATTGAGGTAGTATGATGGCAGAGCGATCCCCTGTATTCCTCGGTCTAGCGCGGCCGCCAAAGTACCTCGGTCTCCCCGTCGGATACTTGGTCGTATTGGGCATGGGCATCGTTCTGCCGTTCATCTGGACCAAGTCGATGGTCTTCTTCCTGATCGGCCTTGTCGCCTATCCGATCCTCTGGTTCGTCGCAGATCGCGAGCCGCATTTCTTCGAGGTGCTGCGCATCTCCTATGGCGCGGTGCGCCCGACGAAGAACCGTCAGTTGCACGGAGGGGACAGCTTTGGCGCTTGATGCGGGCACACTTTCCACTCACGGAGCTGCGCTTCGTAAAGCGGGTGGCAGGGAGTTCGCGCGGGAGAATTATCTCGCCGAGCACCTGCCCTATTT
Source organism: uncultured Actibacterium sp. (assembly GCA_964346965.1). Lineage (GTDB taxonomy): Bacteria > Pseudomonadota > Alphaproteobacteria > Rhodobacterales > Rhodobacteraceae > Actibacterium_B. Next base: position 4,786 of record CAYFXM010000112.1, read on the forward strand.
TGCCCTCGCCGATGACGATGTCATGGTGCTGCGCGAGGGCGATCTCATGGCGACCCTGCGCCTTGATGGTCTGAACCCGATGACCAGTGAAGACGCCCGGCTCGATGCGCTCAAACGCGCGGTCGCGGCCATCGTCGCCCAAACCGGCAATGCCTTCGGCTTCTACATCCACCGCATCACCGTGCCGCAGGATCTCGGGATGCGCCCCATCGAGGGAGACAGCTTCGCAGCCGCGATCGACGCGCGCTGGCAAGCCCATATCAAAGACCTCCGCCCGGCCAAGCGTCAGCTCTATCTCAGCGTCATCCGGCGCCCGGACATCTCCGCGCGCATTCCGCTCCTTCGGGCACTGGCCCGCAAGGCCTGGGTCAAGGACCGCGCGACACGGATGCAGGAGTTGAACGAGGTCATGGGCTTCTTCGAGGTGGCGCTTGCGTCGGCCAATCCGGTCAGACTCACGAAAGCTGGCGGCGAATGGCTGGGCTATCTCAATACGCTGAACGCCGGCAGCTTCTCCCCCATCGCCTTCGGGCAAAGTGCCTTGCCCCTCTCGCACACCCTGAGCAATTGCCGCGCGACCTTTGATGGCGACGTGGCCACCCTGACCGATGCAGTGACTGGGCGGGTCAAATACGGCGCGCTCTTCTCAATGAAGACCTATCCCGCACTGACCGACGTCACGCTGCTCGACGCGCTCGACCTGCCCCTCGACATCGTGCTCACGAACTCCTTCAGCCCGATCCCGAACAACATCATGGCCGAACGCATCCAGCGGATCATTCGTCAGATGCACGCCTCAGACGATGCCGCCGTCTCCCTGCGCGAACAGCTGGGACAAGCCGCCGATGATCAGGAGGCAGGACGCATCGCCTTTGGCGACCACCACCTCTCCATCGCGGTCTATGCGCCCGACCGCGACACGCTCGAACGGGCCGCCGCCCAGATCAAACGCGTGGGCCAGGAAATCATGTCGGTGATCGTCCGCGAAAACATGGCGCTGAAGGCGACGTATTTCGCGCAGTCGCCCGGCAACTTCGGCTACCGCGCCCGCAAGACACCAATCTCCTCGATTAATTTCGCTGACTTCGCGGCCCTGCATGGCAGCGTCGAGGGGCGCAGCCCGGACCAGTCGCCATGGGGTCAAACCATCACGGTCCTGCCCACGGTCGGCACTTCTGGCTATCGCTTCAACTTCCACGAGGCGGGAGCCCCAAGCAAGGAACCCACGGTCGGCCATACGCTCGTTCTGGGGCGCACCGGCACCGGCAAGACACTGACCACCGCTTTCCTCGCAGCCCAAGCGCAACGGGTCGGCGCGCGGCTTTTCTTCTTCGACAAGGACCGCGGCCTCGAAATGGCGGTCCGCGCCCTTGGCGGGCGCTATAACGAAATCCGGGCTGGCGTACCCACGGGCCTCAACCCGCTTGCCACCGAGACCGACGAGCGCGGCCGCGCCTGGCTCTCGGACTGGCTCGCGACCCTGCTCACACGGAATGGCACGCTCTCGGGCGAGCAATCCCGCCACATCCAAAGCGCGGTCGGCCAGAACGCCGATGCGGGGGCAGGCCTGCAGCGCTTCGCCAGTTTCGAGACCCTGTTCCAGTCGCTCGATGACGATGGCGAGCTGCAATCTCGCGTCGCCGAATGGGCGCCGGGTGGGCGCTATGGCTGGGTGTTTGACGAACCCGAGCGCGGTGCGGGCCTCAAGCTCACGGGCGACATCGTCGGGTTTGATATGACCGAGATCCTCGACATGACCACCGAGCGAATGGCGGTGCTCTCCTACATCTTCCGCCAGATCGAACGTGTGGTCGAGGATCGCCGTCCCACCATCATCGTGCTCGACGAAGCCTGGAAGCTCTTGGACGACCCGTATTTCGGGGCGCGGCTGGAAAACTGGCTGGTCACGCTTCGGAAGATGAACTGCGTCGTGATCATGATGACGCAATATCCAAGCCAGCTGCGCGACAGCCGCGTTGGCAAGACCATCGTCGAAACAGTCCCGACCCAGATCCTCTTCCCGAACGATCGTGCCACTGTCTCCGACTACGACTTCCTCCGCGTCAACGCCAAGGAGGCGGCCCTTCTCGTGCAGCCCACCATCGGCCAGCGCATCGCGCTCGTTCGCTCGGCGGGCGACAGCGTCTTCGTCGATGCCGATCTCTCTGCGCTCGGAGAGTTGCTGCCCATCCTTGGCGGCGGCGCCACCGGCGAAGCCCGCGTGCCTGCCGATTGGCGCGCCAATCCCGATTTCTGGAGACATGTGATATGAGTTCGCAACCCCTTCTCGCGCTTTGCGCCGCCGCAAGCCTTCTGTCGGCTTGCGAAAAATACACTGAGAAAACCTCGCCATGCTTCGGACGCAAGGGCGAGCCGCAGGTGACCCGGTCCGCACTTTCCTTCTCGACCATGGGCGCACCGGTTCAGGAGACAGCCAAGCCCGACTGTACCTTCGAACCCCTGCCCCGTCCGGAATGAGCCGCGCCGCGATCATATCCACCGGACTCTGCCTCGTCCTCGGTGCCCTGCCCGCGCTCGCCCAGGGCGTGCCGACGCAGGACAATTCCGCGATCGGGCGCGCCATCGCACGGGTGACGGCACTGGCCGAGGATCTGGGTGTCCAGCAGGACAAGGATCGCACGGAGACGACGCTCGCCGATGTCCAGGCCGACCAGTTGCGCGTCCTCGAGGAGATGACTGCGGCGATCACTGGTCCCGGCTTCGATATCCGCGCGCTCGAAGGCAATGCGGATTTCGGGGTGGCGGCGGTCTATCCCAATACCGATCCAAGCCCGATGGTGAGCCGCCTTTTCGGCGAGGGACGAGAGACGGTCGAAATGATGATCGTCGAGGTCGCGGGCGAGTTTGCAGGCGCCCCCGGTGTGGCCCGCGCCGGTCTCTCGGCCACCCAGTGGCGCTGCCTCTTCCAGGCCCTGATCAAGCAGGAGAGCCGCTTCAACGTTGCCGCTGAAAGCCCGGTCGGAGCCTATGGCCTGACCCAACTCATGCCTGGCACCGCCTCCGATCTCGGCGTCGACCGCTATGACGTGAAAGACAACCTCCGCGGCGGCGCGCGTTACATCACCACGCAGCTCAACCGCTTCGGCAACATCCCCCATGCACTTGCGGCTTATAACGCAGGCCCCGGTCGGGTCATTGAATATGGTGGCGTGCCGCCCTTTGCCGAGACCCAAGGTTACGTGCGCAATATCTCGAAGTTCTACAACGAATACCTCGCCGTGGTGGGCGGTGCCGATGCGCTTGGCACGCTCTCACCTTCAGACTTTGCGCTCGCCGAATATGCCAGCATCTCCGAGGCGGGCATCTATTACGCGGCTGATAGTTCGGCGACGACCGAACAGGTGATCAATCGCCTGCGCGCCATCATCCTGCAGATCGATGAGCAACCCAATGCCAAGGCGGCCTGGGAGCTCAACACCTACGCCAAGGCCGAGATCGGCCGCATCCTCAACCTTCGCGTCCGGCTGATGGCGGCAAACCAGCAGCGCGAGGCGGCCTATGCGCAGCACCTCGTGGCCGACCGGCTGGCCGAGCGCGACTTCATGCAGATGGGAGTTCCCGAATGAGACACCTTCTCCTGACCGCCGCAGCGGTCACTACACTTGCGCTCGCCTCGCCCGCTGCTTCCCAGGGCGTACCAACCTTTGATGGCTCGCAGCTTGGTCAACTCGTGGCCCAGCTCGAGCACATGGCCGAGGACCTGAATGTCCAGATGCAGCAGCTCGCGACCATGCGGCTGGAACTGGAAACCCA
>CAYFXM010000113.1:0-8542 GCA_964346965.1 uncultured Actibacterium sp.
GTTCGGCCTTTGAACTGGCCATGCGCCGGAATAAGAAGCTGTGCTCGATGGAAAAGGCCAATGTCATGGAGTCGGGCATTCTGTGGCGCGAGGTTGTGACCGAGGTCGCAAAAGACTATCCCGAGGTAGAGCTGTCGCACATGTATGCAGACAACGGTGCCATGCAACTGGTTCGCGCGCCCAAGCAGTTCGACGTGATCTACACCGACAACCTGTTTGGCGACATCCTGTCCGACTGCGCCGCGATGCTGACCGGCTCGCTTGGCATGCTGCCGTCGGCCTCTCTGGGTGCGCCGATGGCCAATGGCCGTCCGAAAGCCATGTACGAACCGGTCCACGGTTCCGCTCCGGACATCACCGGTCAGGGCAAAGCCAACCCGACCGCCTGTATCCTCAGCTTCGCGATGGCGCTGCGCTATAGCTTCGATCTGGGCGAAGAGGCCGACCGTCTGGAAGCCGCGATCGAGAAAGTGCTGGCCGATGGCGTCCGCACCGCCGACCTGCTGCAAGCCGAGGGCGAAGTGCCGGTCTCGACCACCGAAATGGGCGACGCAATCGTCGCCGCGCTGGACGCCAGCCTGTAAGATTCAGGAAACTCGTATTGAGACGCCCGGCCTTTTGGTCGGGCGTTTCGCATTGATACAGCCGCTATTTCACGAAATGTCTCTCGGTATTAAACTACCGAAACGAGGGGTATTCCGACCCATCTCATATAGACCTTGATTTTAGAGTATCTGGGGATTGGAGTTGAGACATTGAAAGCTTTGCCGCACCGGACACAGACCTACGATTCCGACACCTGCGTTTCGAAAGTATGGACCCGCTTTGAAACCCGGCCTGACGATATTTTCGTCTGTACACCTCCGAAAAGCGGTACGACCTGGATGCAGTCGATCTGCGGCATGTTGATCTTCAACGATCCGCAGGTGAACCCGGGAAACGGCACAATCTCAAGATGGCTGGACAGTGCATTCAATGACCTTCAGGAACTATTTTCCTGTCTGGAGACGCAGACACATCGCCGCTATATCAAGACCCACACGCCGCTGGATGGGATAATCTACGATCCCCGATGCACCTATATTACGGTGTATCGTCATCCTCTAGACGTTGCGTTTTCAGTTCAGAACCACCTTAAGAACATGAAGAATGGCGTTGTTGACCACCTGATCATCGACGACATGAACGAAGGTTTAAAGGATTGGATCGGCAAGGCGTTCGATCCGAAGCAGAACATCGGTGAAACTCTTGAAAGCCTTGTTGTTCACTACAAAAGCTTCAATGACTGGCGCGCGTTGCCCAACCTCCACTTTTTCCATTACGAGGACATGAAACGCGACTTGAGCGGTTCGGTGGAAAGGCTTGCCGAGATATTCGGCTATGACGTTGACGCCGCTTTCATCGAGGCTGTTGCTGAGGCCGCCACCTTCTCGAACATGAAGAAGAACGCCGAGAAATTCGCGCCATCGGCTGACCGGAAGATTTGGAAGGACAACGCCCAGTTCTTTGAAAGCGGGACCAGCAACAAGTGGGAGGGCGTCCTGTCGGATGACCTTCTGGACCAGTATTCTGACCGAATGAACGGACTTCTTGATCGTTCCGACCGCACCTGGCTTGAGAACGGATCTGTGTAACAACCTGTCGCTGTCTGCCCCAGTTTTATAATTGCCGCTGTTGGTATCTCAAAACTTCGTCTTCATAAAAATCCGCTCTGGCAGGTGCGTGATCACCCCCATCACCGCGCGCCATTTGATGTCGTAGTAGACTTGGCTCTTCCGCTTCAGTGCCTTCATCACCTTCTTGGCGAAAGTCGCAGGGTCATCGGTCAGAGGCCCCAACAGGTCCATATCCGCCGTGGCCGAGGTCCGCACGAAACCCGGCTTAACTGTCATAATGTGCAACCGGCTATCCACGTATTTCTGCCTCATGCCCGAAAGCCATGTCGCGAAACCCGCCTTTGCCGCCCCATAGACATAGTTCTTGGCCCGACCTCGGTCACCAGCAACCGAGCCAATGCCGATAATCGCAGTATCCCGGTCCAGTTCGGCCAGTCGACCCGCGCATAGTTCCAGCATCAGGCAGGGTGCGAGGAAGTTGGTATCGACCACCTTCCGGGCAGCCTCGGCGCTGATGGCATTCTCGTCCTGATCACCCATGAAGCCGATGGCGCTGACCACGACGGCGGGCACCTCTGGAAGATCACCCAAAAACGTTGCGTGGCTGTCGGTATCAAGGACGTCGAAGTCGTGTGTTGTGACCTTGGCCTGAAAGCGGACGGTCAGGTCTTGCACATCGTCGGACAGGCTGTCGGCGTTGCGCGCAGCCAGCATCAACGGATGACCGGCCTTGGCAAACTCCAGCGCCAGCGCGCGAGCCATGTCGGACCGGGCACCAAGGATCAGAACGGGGCTTTCAGCAGGGATCACAGGTTCAACCTTTTCGATTGCAGGGATTGGAACGCCGCGTGGGCACCGGTGGCACGGCGCAGGGCGCGAAATTGAGTTAGCCGGTCGCCGTAGCAGGCTTCCATTGTGGCTTGGGTCATGCGACTGTCCTTGGCCAGATACAGCCGCCCACCATGGGCGATGGTGATCTCGTCCAACAGGTCCATCAACGTCAATGCCTGCGAGGACAGAGGGAAATCCAGCGCCAGCGTATAGCCTTCGATCGGGAAGGACAGCGGACGTTCCGGTGCGCCGGGGCCCAACCGCTTCAGCACCGCCAAAAAGGACCCTAGCCCAGCCTTCGAGATCGCATCAAGCTGTTCCAATAGCGCCTCTTTCGCGGTCTCTAATGGCAAGGCGCATTGATATTGCGAAAAGCCTCGTTTGCCATAGAGCCGGTTCCATTGGTGGATGGCATCCAGCGGATAGAAATAGCGGTCATAGTCGACCAGTTCCTTCGGGGGCGCCTTGGTTCCCTTGCGGTAATACAGGTGGTTGAAGGCTTTCAGGCTGAAGCGATTCAGCGCCCAGTTCGGTGCATCCATCGGCATGGACTTGGGTTTGGGCACTGGATAGTCGAAGGGTTTGTCCCGCTGTTCCGCTGGCAATTCATTGACGGTTGCGTGCTCACCCAACAGGACCAGCGACCGGCCCCGTGCGTCACCCTTAGCCAGACAGTCCAGCCACGCGACCGAATACGTCGCCTGTTGGTTCTCCTCGAATATCTGCATCGCTTCTTCGAGATTTTTTGCAGGCAGGGTTTTCTGCGTGATCCACGCGGTCTCGATCGGGTGGAGCTTCATCGAGACCGCCAATATATGCCCCGTCAGCCCCATACCGCCTATGGTGGAGTTATACAGATCAATCTCTTGCTGCGGCGAACAGCGGCGCACTTGTCCGTCGGCGCAAAGCAGGTCGAACCAGTTCACCTGATCGCCGAAGGACCCGGCACCATGATGGTTTTTACCATGGGCATCGACGGCGACGACACCCGCGACAGTGGCGAATTTCGTGCCCGGCGTGACCGGCAGGAACCAACCGCGGGGCACAAAGGCCTCAAGGATTTCCGCTAAGGTAACGCCACCTTGGACGACCAGTTCTCCTGAGTTTTCATCGAAGTCGAGGAACCGGTTCCGCAACTCACCCAGAAAGGTCATGTCAGGGTTCATCGCCGCATCACCATAGGACCGTCCGGCCCCGCGTGTGATGGTCGCATGTGGGTAGCGGACGGGTTTGTCCTTCTCCGGGTCAAAGGCCGCAACGGTGCAGTCGCGTTCAGGCCAGCGGCCCCAACCAGAGAGGGTTTCCTGCCGGCTCATGCCGCCCCCTTCGCAAGCGCGCTATCGGTAAAGACGAAGCGCTTGTCCAACTGGTACTTCGTGACATAGCCGATTGCCAAACCGATCACTGCACCCAGTTCCCGCATGAAATCCGTCTGCCAGATCGCCCAGAACCCGTATTCCATTCCCCAGAAAATCGCCGTCGTAGCGACACCCATCAACGTATAAAGGCCGAACTGCTTGCCGTGGGTGGCCGCGCCGCCCCGCAGATCCGCAAAGATAAAGTATTTGTCGAGCAAGTACTTCACCACCAGACCGACTCCGGTCCCGAAGAAGATCGCCACGGCAAGCGCAAAGTCGCCGTCATAGGCGGCAAGACTGATCCGTTGTGTACCAAGGTTCGTCACAGTGGCCACGACCGCAAAGGCCGAATAGCGAAAGACCAGCTGTCCAAGGGTCATACGACAGCCCCCAGAACGAACAGAACCGCAGATGTGCCGAAGATCGCAAGGCTGACCCTGTCTTTCACCGCATATTCGATCGGATCGTCATCCATCTGACCGCGCCAACTGACCATGATTGCCCGGCTGATCCAATACAGCAGCAGCGGACATACAAACCACAAAAGCTGAGGCTGCGAGTAGAGAGATGTTCTTGTTATATTCGAGATATAGAGAGCGAGAACCAATACCGAACAATATCCCGAGGCCAATGCTGCTCCCAACACCACTGGCATATCGTCAATGTGATAGGCGCGACCTGTTGTTTCCTTCAATCCGCGCTTCTTGAGGTCTGCAAGTTCAGACTGCCGTTTGACTGCGGCCAATGACAGGAACAGACACATCGAGAAGGCCAGTAGCCAACCGGTCAATTCGATCTCCGTTGCAATGCCGCCCGCTATAACACGAGTCGTGTAAAGCGCGGCAAGGGACCAGATATCAATCATTAGCTTGCGTTTCAGCACCAATGAATAGGCAGTTGTCAGGATCACGTAGCCCAACATCACCAAGAAAAACAGAGGGTTGAGGACAAGTGCCATGACTGCAGAAATCGTCAGAAGAACTCCGGCCACAACGGCCCCCTCTACCACCGGGATCGCACCTGCCGCGAAGGGGCGCTTGCACTTGCGCGGGTGGCGGCGATCAACGCCAAGATCCAGCATGTCGTTGATCAGATAGATCGACGAGGCCGTCAGGCAGAACACGATGAAGGCAAAGATCGATACCCCAAGCGCGCCCAGATCATGTGCAGCCAACGCCGGAACAAAGACCAGCAGGTTCTTCAACCACTGGTGCGGACGCAGCGCCTTGAGATGCATCCGCAGTTTCCGCGATGCCGGGCCCGGGGGCGACAGGTGAACCGGCTCAGCCTCCAGCCCATTTACCTCGGCGCGCAGTTTGTCATCAGCGCCGACGGTGATTGCCTTGCGCGCGTGTTCCCAGACTTTCAGATCGACGCTGGCGTCACCTGCATAGTCAAAACCGCGTTTGCCAAATTCACCCACAAGCCAGTCAGCCTTCGCCTGGCCACCTAGATTGCGCTTGCCGTCTGACCCAACTGCCCGATCAAACAGACCAATGTGGTCAGCCACAGCTTGCACCTGTCTCTGGTCGGACGCCGAGACCAGAAGTACCTGGCGTCCGGCCTCGCGCGCGTCGCGGATCAGGGCCAGAACGTCGTCATTCAGCGGCAGGGTTTCGACATCGGCCAATACCTCGGCGGCAAGCTTGTCCTTGAACCCGGCCTTGCCCAGTTTCAGCCATCCAACCAGATCGAACAGACGGGTCGGGTGGGCGGCGGCAAAGGCCAGCGTTGCCTCGTGCAGCGTGTCGGTGCGGGCAAGGGTTCCGTCCAGATCAACCACCAATGGCGGCTCTGGCAGGTTTGGATTTGGGGCGGTTTGTGCGTCTGCAGACACCCTTGGGGCCTCCGGCCTGTTGTTTTCTTGCTCGCACCTGAATTGGTGCATGAAATCACGCTAGTCTGCAATCAAGGAAAGCCTGTGGCGCAATCCGATTGAATTCGTGGGGGAAACAGGTCACGCCCGCGGCGATTGCTTGCGCGCAATGAGATAGACCGGTTGATAGGTCAGACTGACGCCTCGATCCGATCCGAAACGCGCGAGGTAGTCCTCTTCGAAGGTCCGCAGGCGTGCGCGAGTCCATTGCTGCCCGACCGCGCCGTTTACTCCGGTCTCTCGCAGGTGCATCAGGACGGAATGCGGCGTTTTCAGTTGTAGAACATGGGTTTCCACCTGAACCGTGATAGGAGTCAAGTTCGCAGGGAGGATCGCGCGCCACCCCTCCGGATCGCGGAAGCTGTCGCCGAAACGGCTCAGACCGAGGCTTTGCAACTCCGCGAAGTGCGATGGGCCAAATCCACTAAGCAACAGCCAGCCGTCCTCCGCAAGCGCGTCCGTAAGCTTCTCTAATAGGCGGGCTTGGTCTTCGACCCATTGAACCGTTGCAGCCGAGGCAATCAGGTCCAACCCCTGCGGCACATCCAATTCCTCGACCGGTCCGGGAAGAAACCGACTCTCTGAAACTTGCCCAAGCACGTCGGCAACCCGAGGCTCAGCCTCGGGCAGCAGGTCGTTGAGCGTGAGGTCAGAGATTTGAAACCGGGACAACAGGGCCCGGGTCAGAAACCCCGTCCCGCACCCGAATTCCAGTGCGTGGGGAAACGCCGTCCGGGTGCTGACCAGATCATAGATATCCAGCAGGCGGGCGGTGCCATCCTTCTGGACCTGCGCCGCACGGCTGTAGCTGGACAGACCCCGCCGAAAGCTCTGTGCGATGCGATCCCGCTTCATGGCGTGCCTCCGAACAGGTCTTTCCATCGCGACCAACGGTCAAACAGGACATGAGGCGCGTCAATACGGGCCACCTTTTCCACCTGCTCGACCCACGCGCGAGCAAGGTTGGAGGCGGGCCAGATACGGTCGCGCTCGGCAATCAGAATCTGGTCGAACACGTAGCCGGGCGCGAGTCCACGGTTTGCGATGGCGGCGAGTTCGTCTTGCCGAGACTTTACGTCGATCTGTTGTTTCGGCTGATGTGTGCCAAAACAAAGAGTCAGGAAGGCTTGAAAACTCTCCTGTGTCAGCCCGTCCTGTGTAGCCTGATAGACCTGCGGAGGAATACCCAATCGACGATCCACCGGTGTCAGGCTGCCACATACCGCCAACGTTCTGTCGAACTCCAGAGCCCGGTCCGGCACCCAATGTGCGAAAGATGCGACGCCGAGCGAATAGGCCAGCAACCAGCGCTGCGCGTAGCCGCTTAGGTCGGGCAGGTCGTGATCCAGATCGCGATAATCTTCGACGAACAACACATCCTCCGGCCCCTCCAGATGCGCGAAGGGCGCCCAGCCCACGGCCCAGCCACCGAAGACGATCACAACCGTCTCGGCCCCATCGGTCCGGCGAATCCAGCGGTGGTTCATTGATGCCTCTACCCTTGTCAGCCGTGCCTTCTACAGGACCTTGGCCAGCTGCACCATGGCATGCGTGATCTTGGACAGGTCCTCTGGCGAGGTCACGAAAGGTGGCATGCAATAAATGTTCCGCCCGAAGGGACGCAGCCAAACGCCCAAGTCTTTGCTGATCGGATGGGCCTGATCGGCGCTGACGATGTGGTCCATTTCGATCACGCCGATTGCGCCAAGGGTACGCACGTGGGCCACGCCGGGCAGGTCCTTCGCCGGGGCGAGTTCGGAGCGCATCTGCATTTCGATATCATAGACTTTCTTGCGCCAGCTGCCGTCTTCAAGCAGCGACAGGGAAGCACTTGCGGCGGCGCAGGCCAGCGGGTTGCCCATAAAGGTAGGCCCGTGCATGAAGACGCCCGGTTCACCATTGCCGATACCTTCTGCCACGCGGTCGTTGGCCATAGTCACGGCGAAGGACATGGTGCCCCCGGTGACGGCCTTGCCCAGACACAGGATGTCGGGTTGGATCGCAGTGTGGCCGGTGGCAAACAGCATCGCGCTGCGGCCGAAACCGGTGGCGATTTCGTCGAAGATCAGCAGAACGCCGGCCTCATCACAGAGTTTCCGCGCTTGGTTGAGGTATTCCGGGTGATAGAAATACATCCCTCCCGCCCCTTGCACGACGGGCTCAAGGATCAGGGCAGCGATCGTTTTTTCTGTCTCCAGCACTCGGGCCAATTCAGCCAGCCCATTCTTGGCGGGATTCGTCTCCCACGGCTCACCGAACCTCACCGGAGGGGTCGGCACGAAGAACTGCGGACTCAACGCCCCTTGGAACAGGTGGTGCATGCCGGTGACCGGGTCGCAGACGCTCATCGCCTTCCACGTATCGCCGTGATAGCCCGAGCGGATCGTCACAAACTGCGTCCGCTCCGGGTGCCCGGTCGAAAACTGATACTGCACCGCCATCTTCATCGCGACCTCGACCGAGACCGAGCCACTGTCACAATAGAAAATGCGCGTCAGGCTGGACTGCGTCATGTCCAGCAACTGTTGCCCCAAGCGCGTCGCCGGTTCGTGGGTCAGCCCGCCGAACATTACATGCGGCAGGGTGTCCAGCTGGTCCTTCACCGCCTTCTCGATCACCGGGTGACGATAACCGTGGATTGCCGACCACCACGACGACATCCCGTCGATCATCTGGGTTCCGTCTTCCAGTGTCAGGCGCACACCCTCGGCGCTGCGGACCAGATGGGTGGGACCGGGCTTGATGACGTTGGTATAGGGGTGCCACAGATGGGCGGCGTCAAACTGGGATGGGGTCATCGGTTGCCTCCGAAGTCCGAAAGGTCGAAATTCTCGGCAAAGGCGGTCTGCAGGGCGTCCGGA
>CAYFXM010000114.1:0-416 GCA_964346965.1 uncultured Actibacterium sp.
AGTCAGGGCGGCCGGCTCGAGGATCAGCGGTTCCTGCGGGGCGAGGGGCGGTATGTTGATGACATTGCGCCTCGGGACGCGGCGCATGCGCTGTTTCTGCGGTCTCCGGTGGCCCATGCGCGGATTACGGGGTTGGACCTGACTGAGGCGCGCGCGGCGCCGGGTGTGCAGTTGGTGTTGAGTTCCGAGGACCTGCTGGCGGCTGGGATCAAGACCGGGATGGGGGCCAGTCTGGTCGCCTGCGAAGGCGGCGGTAAAGGGGCGCGGGTCAAGCGCCCGGTGCTGGCCGAGGGCAAGGTGCGCTTTGTTGGCGAAGCCGTTGCGATGGTTGTGGCCGACACTCTCGATCAGGCGCGGGACGCGTTGGAGCTGATCGAGTTCGACTTCGAAGAGCTTCCGGCCAAAGTGGACTATAC
>CAYFXM010000114.1:426-8532 GCA_964346965.1 uncultured Actibacterium sp.
GTGGTGAAGCTGCGGGTTTATGACAACCGTGTGATTTCCAATCCGATGGAGCCGCGCGGCTGCTGGGCCGAGTGGCAGGAAGACCGGCTGCATGTCTGTGTGAACGGGCAGGGCGTTTGGGGGCTGAAAGGTGAGTTGTCGAAGCAATTGGACCTGGCGCCCGAAGACGTGCGGGTGACCAACCCAGATGTGGGCGGTGGCTTTGGCACCAAGGGGTTTTCCTATCCGGAATATTTCGTGATTGCCCACGCTGCCCGGACGTTGGGCGCGCCTGTGCGTTGGATGGCGGACCGGACAGAAACGATGCTGACCGACAATGGCGGGCGTGACCTTTATTCCGACGCGGTGATGGGGTTTGATAAGGATCTGAAGATCGTCGCTTACCGGGTCGATGTGTTGTCGAACATGGGGGCCTATAACAGCGGTTTCGGGCAATACATCCAGTCATGGCTGTTTGGGCGGGTGATGACCGGGGCCTATGACATCCAGACCGCCTATCTGAATTCCAAAGGCTACTACACGAATACCACGCAGATGGACGCCTATCGTGGGGCCGGGCGGCCTGAGGCGATTTATACGCTGGAAACCATGATGGAGCACGCAGCGCGCGAACTGGGTGTGAGTGTTTACGAGTTGCGACGCAGGAACTTCATCGCGCCGAGCAAGTTTCCCTATGACACCGTAAGTGACGAGACCTATGACGTGGGTAATTTCGCGCGGGTGCAGGGGCGGGCTGAAGTTGAAGCCGATTTGAACGGATTCGATGCCCGCAGGGCGGAAAGTGCCGGGAAAGGGTTGCTGCGCGGAATTGGGTCCTCTTTTTACGTCGAGTCGATCCTCGGTGATCCCGATGAAACCGCCAAGATTGAGTTCGCCGATGACGGTAACCTGAACCTCTACGTGGGTACCCAGTCGAACGGGCAGGGGCACGAGACGGTTTATACCGCGTACTTGTCCGAACAAACGGGTGTTCCACCTGAAAAGATTCGCATTGTTCAGGGCGATAGCGACCGGATTGCCAAAGGCGGTGGGACCGGGGGATCACGGTCGGTGACAATGCAAGGATCGGCTACGTTGGAAACCGTAGAGCTGATGATCGAAAACATGACGCCGTTTGTGGCCGAGATGTTGGCGGTTCCGTCCGAGGGGATCAGCTTTGATGATGGTCAGTTTCGCACCGATGCCTCGAACAAGTCTCCGACTCTGATGGAAGTTGCCGAGATGGCTCGCGAGGCGGGGCGCGACGACCTGCTGGTTGCAGAGAAGACGATCCGGTTGCCCGGGCGGTCTTTCCCCAATGGCTGTCATGTCTGCGAAGTCGAGGTCGACCCGGACACCGGGGTGACAAAGGTCGTGAAATACACCGTTGTCGATGACTTCGGGAATATGATGAATGAGCAACTGGTCGAGGGGCAGGTTCACGGCGGTGCCATGCAGGGCATTGGCCAAATGTTGTCCGAACATGTGGTTTATGACGAAGATGGCCAGCTTCTCACGGCAAGTTTCATGGACTACGCCTTGCCGCGCGCCAAAAATGCGCCCATTTTCAAGTTTATAACGGAACCTGTGCCCTCGACCGCAAACAGGCTTGGAATGAAAGGCTGCGGCGAGGCCGGAACCGTGGGCGCCATGGCGGCGGTGGCCAATGCGGTGCAGGATGCGCTGGGAACCAGCGAATACCTTGACCCGCCTTACACCCCCGCCCGTGTCTGGCAAAAATTGCGTGAGGAGAGCGGTGAGACTTCGTGAACGGATTGTTGGCTGGCTGAAGGCAAGGGGACTTGCCCGAGCCACTCATGCGCATCCGACACGTGGGGCCGTCACCCATGTGGTTATTCTGGACGGGACCATGTCCACTCTTGACGAGGGGCACGAGACCCACGCCGGCACGATCTACAAGTTGCTGTGCGAATTGCCGGATTCCGAGAATGTCTCGCTTTATTATGCGGCTGGAATTCAGTTTCCGGATTGGATGGCGGCGGGCGATGTTTTGCGTGGTCGCGGGATCAATCGGCAGATCCGCCGGGCCTATGGCTATCTGTCATCGCGCTATCATCCCGGTGATCGGATTTTCCTGATGGGCTATTCGCGGGGCGCCTATGCGGTGCGCTCGCTGGCCGGGGTGATCGACCGGATCGGCCTGCTAAAAAGCGAGCATGCGCTCGAGCGGAACGTGCGGCAGGCCTATCGCCACTATGAAGAGGAATATGTCAGCCCGACCGCGCTGAGTTTTTCCCGCGAGTTCTGTCATGAGAAGACAGAGATCGAGATGATCGGTGTCTTTGATACGGTCAAGGCTTTGGGTCTGCGGTTGCCCTTGTTGACGATGTTCACCGAGCCGCGTCATTCCTATCACAACGACCAGCTATCGGATGTGGTGAAACACGGCTTCCACGCTTTGGCCCTGGATGAGCGACGCGTCGTGTTCTCGCCCGTGCTGTGGACTTGTCCCGAAGGGTGGTCCGGCCGGGTCGAACAGATGTGGTTCAAGGGCTGTCACGGCGACGTTGGCGGGCAGCTGAGCGGGGCGGAAGAGTCGCGCCCTCTGGCCAATATCTCTTTGGTGTGGATGCTGGCGAAGGCGTGGTCCTGTGGGTTGCCTTTGCCTGAGAAGTGGCGAGAGCGTTTCCCTTGCGATGCTGACGCGCCATCGATCGGTATGAACCAGGGTTGGGGGAGGATGTTCGTCTATCGCCGGACCCGGATTGTCGGGAACGATCCGTCGGAGGCGATCCATCCAACGGCGCACGGACATCCGCTTCAACAGCAAATGATGCCGGTCGAAGACGTCTTGATGAACCATCAGGCAGAGGTCTTACCGGACGGATCTTAGGGGAGGTCCATCAAAAGACAGGTGACGGTGCCTGTCGCGTAGAGCTTGCCATCTTTGACCCCGCGAATTTCGCCACGCGCAACACCGGTGGTGCGGCCGACGTGATCAGTGGTGCCGATGGCTTCGACTTCCAGTCCGGGCGGGAGACCTCGGGTGATATTGACCTTGTATTCCAAGGTCGTATAGCCGCGGCCAGCGGGAAGTTCTGTCTGAACCGCACAGGACATACAGCTATCCAGAAGAACTCCAAACCAGCCGCCATGGGTGCCGCCCATGTAATTCATGTGTTCACCAGCCGGAGTGCCTCGAAACGCAATCCTGCCGCGTTCAACAGCATGGAGTTTGAAGTTGATCGGCGTGCAAATCGGAGGCGGTGGGAACCGGCCATCGCAGATGCGTTGCAGCACCTCGAGACCGGAAAGCGGCCGAACCGCTTCGATTGGAATGGTCGCGATACTGGATGCTAAATCTGTCATGACGCCCCCTTGCCGATATTGAAGCAACGGCAGGGGGTACGGTCAAATGTTTCCGTTCATGGCCAATCGAGCAAGCGGAGGGTGACGTGCCCACCTAGCCTTCGTTTAATCGGTCACGCCACCTCTACCAAACGCGGCTTCGGCGTCACGCCGAAATCCTTGCATAGGCGAGCCGAGAGGGCCGGTTTGTTTAGTGTATAGAAGTGCAGATCCTCGATCCCACCCTCGACCAGTTTGGCGCAGAGGTCGCGGGTGTAGTCGTGGGAATATTCGGCCTGACGGCCCTCGGCGATGGCCTTGATGAAGCCTTCGTCCAACCACTCAGGGATCTTGGTGCCGCAGCGCTGGGCGAATTTCTTGATGCCATCCCAGTTTTCGATCGGCAGGATGCCGGGCAGGATCGGGGCGTCGATACCGGCTGCTTCGCAGCGGTCGCGGAAACGGAAGAAGGTTTCCGGCTCAAAGAAGAATTGGGTGATGGCGGAATTTGCACCGGCCTCAAATTTCTTCTTCAGCCATGCCACGTCGGCATTGTCGTCGGCAGCTTCGGGGTGCGGGTCGGGATAGGCGCCGACGCGCAGGTGGAAGTTGCCGGTCTCGGCCAGAGCCTCGATCAGTTCGCAGGCGTTTGCGAAACCTTCTGGGTGCGGGGTGAAGTGGCCCTCGCCCTTGGGCGGGTCGCCGCGCAGGGCGACGATCTCGGTCACGCCAGCCTTAGCATAGGTGTCGGCGATTTCCAGCGTCTCGGCGCGGGTCGCGTTCACGCAGGTCAGGTGGGCCGCGACGTTCAGGCCATAGTTCTTGTGGATGATCTCGACCGCGTCATGGGTTAGCTCGCGCGTGGTGCCGCCCGCGCCATAGGTGACTGACACGAAGGTCGGGTCGAGCGGGGTCAGCGTCTGCACGGTGTCCCACAGGCGGAAGGCCGCTTTCATCGACTGCGGCGGGAAAAATTCGAACGATACGCGGGGCGTGGTCATCAGGGAATCCTCTTGGGTGTTGAGGGGCTTGTCGCATATGTCTGGTTGTGAGACAAATTCATAATCGTAAAGAAGGTTATGAGTCTGGTTAAAGTATGCATCTCGAACTGCGCCATCTTAGAACAATCAAGGCAATTCACGAAGCAGGTGGATTGGCGCGAGCGGCGGATGTTCTGAACATCACCCAATCCGCGCTGAGCCATCAGGTGAAAGGGCTGGAAGAGCAGGTCGGGATGGAGCTGTTCGTGCGCCGTTCGAAACCTTTGAAACTGTCGGTGGCGGGGCAGCGTCTGCTGCGGCTGGCCGAGAAGGTTTTGCCGGAAGTGGCGGCCACGGAAGAGGAGTTCCGGGGATTGCATTCGGGCAAGACTGGGCGGCTGTACATCACGCTGGAGTGCCATGCCTGCTATGAGTGGCTGTTGCCGGTTCTGGAAGAGTTCCGCAAGGCCTGGCCCGAGGTGGATGTAGACATTCGCACCGGGTTGGCCTTTGAAGCGATCTCGGCGTTGGAGCGAGAGGATGTGGATCTTGTGATCTCCTCGGATCCGGTCGATCTGCCCGGTGTGCAATTCGCACCGTTGTTCGATTATGAACCGGTCTTCGTGGCGGCGGCAGGTCATCGGTTGGCAGAGAAAGCCTTTATCGAGGCAGAGGACCTGCGGGAAGAAAATATCATTACATATCCAGTGGATAGATCGAAGCTGGACGTGTTCACCACGTTGTTGACCCCCGCCAAGGTCGAGCCGCGCGGGCACCGACGGGTGGAACTGACCGAGGTAATCCTGATGCTGGTGGCCTCGGGGCGCGGAGTGACGGTACTGCCGGATTGGGTGCTGCGCGAGGTGAAATCGAGCGCGGATTACATCACCCGACCGCTGACTGAGGACGGCCTGAGCAAGCGAATGTTTGCAGCAACCCGAAGTGAAGACGCGGCCAAGCCCTTTGTGGCCCATTTCATTCGGCTGGCACGGACTGAACCGGTAAAAATGCAGCGACGATCATAAGCGGGGGCGGTGAGGACGGTGTCATCCGCCCTTCACTTGGATTCCAGTTGTTTGCATCGCTTTTGGTGTAGGCTGTCAGGCCCTTGCCACCAGCCACATCTATCACGTAGCCGCAGGATCGCTCAGCCGCACGGTGGAAGGTCGCAAGCTTCACTTTTCCTTTGAGCTTGAGATGGATCAAGACGGCCTCAGAAACCTTTACAGGGTTAGGGGCGGAGGTTGCGTAGATGCTCACAGCTGCCTACGGGCCACGCGTAGTCTTTGCCTTCCGGGTACGCCTCCAGCGTTAAAATTGAAAACTGAAGGGAAACATAGGCTTAGCTGAACTGATGGTGCCCAGGAGATGCCTTTAGACCATGCACCAGCATACCCCACTCCTTTAGAAAAAGGTGGATACCCTAAGGCGCCTAGCGAATAGACACGTAGTTCGAACGCTGTAACAGCGTATTCAGGACACCGGCTTTACGATAGCTTCGCGCTATCCCGCTCTTTAGCTGATCAATATGGTCAAACTCTTACGTGGCAAAATATACCCTCTCGTCTAAGTGACCCATCTCGACAATTCGCTTAATTTAGTAGCGATGGTGATTATTTTGGTGGCAGGAGGCTCAGGATAATCACTTTGCGACCTAAATTTTCTGGGTAGCGCTTCTCTTGGATTGCAAGGGGATCTAAGCGGCTAGGCTTCGGAACTTTACGGAGAGAACGCATGTCTTCGAATGGCTTTAATCTCTTTTCCTTCTCGGGAAAGATGAAAATCCTACACCTCACTTGGTTTGCGTTTTTCCTGACCTTTGTGGTCTGGTTCAACCTTGCGCCGTTGCTTGGGCCGATCAAGGAAAGCCTCGGGCTAACGAAGCAGCAGGTGACAACGCTGCTGATCCTCAACGTGGCGTTAACGATCCCGGCGCGGATCATTATCGGTATCCTGACGGACCAATACGGACCCAAGCGGGTTTATTCGGGCTTGTTGATCCTCGCCTCCATTCCTTGTTTCATCTTCGCTGTGGCCGATAGTTTCACACAACTGGCGCTTGCGCGTTTCGCGCTTGGTTTCATCGGCGCAGGTTTCGTGGTCGGCATCCGCATGGTGTCCGAGTGGTTCCCGGCGGATGAGCTGGGCACCGCCGAAGGCGTCTATGGGGGCTGGGGCAACTTCGGGTCCGCCGCTGCGGCCTTTACCCTGCCGACCATCGCGCTGCTATTCGGTGGCGAGGACGGCTGGCGTTGGGCCACCGGCCTGACCGGTCTGATGGCGCTGATCTATGGCTTTATCTACTATTTTTCGGTGACCGACGTTCCCGAGGGGTCAAAGTACTTCCGCCCCAAGAACGCGACCGCGATGGAGGTCACCTCGAAAGGCGACCTGTACTTCCTGCTGGTCATGAAAGTGCCGCTTTATATCGCTTTGGGCCTGCTGGCATGGCGTCTGAAGAATGTGGATATCTTCACCGAAAGCACGACCTACATCGTCTATTTCGGCCTGCTTCTGCTCTACGGTTACGACTCGCTTTTGGCGATCCGCGCCAACCGCAAGGTCTTCCGCGAAGAAGTGCCAGAATTCCAGCGCTACAAGTTCAAACAGGTCGCAATCCTGAACATCCTGTACTTCGCAACCTTCGGCTCCGAACTGGCCGTGGTGTCGATGCTGCCGCTGTTCTTCCTTGAGACCTTCAGCCTGTCGCCTGTGGTCGCTGGTATGGTGGCCTCGGCCTATGCCTTCATGAACCTGATGTCCCGTCCGGGCGGTGGTCTGATCTCTGACCGCTTTGGCCGCAAACCGACCCTGCTGATCCTGACTGCAGGTCTGGCGGTGGGCTATGCGCTGATGGGGATCATCGATTCCTCTTGGGCGGTCTGGCTGGCGGTGGTCGCCGCGATGGCCTGTTCCTTCTTCGTGCAAGCGGGTGAAGGCGCTGTTTTCGCCGTAGTGCCGCTGATCAAACGCAGCCTGACCGGCCAGATTGCGGGGATGACTGGGGCCTACGGCAACGTGGGTGCGGTGATCTATCTGATCATCTACTCGGTGGTCGACGCCTCGACCTTCTTCTTCGTGATCGCGGGCACCGCGGTGCTTGGCTTCGTGACGTTGCTTTTCCTTGAGGAACCCGAGGGCGAGATCGCCGAGGTTGACGAGGACGGCTCGGTGACGATGATCAACGTTGACCGCAAGAAATAAGCTGGCAACACACTGACAGTAAAACGCGCGGGGCCAGAAGCTTCGCGCGTTTGCGCATAAAGGGGGAAGCGCATGTCCACGGCACCGAAAGCAGGCTATACCACGGTCCACAGCCAGTTCCCCACGCGGCCTCTTGTTGGGATGCTTGGCGGCTATAGCGATGCCGGGACCAAGGACCGCAACGATGACGCCATCGCAGGGCGCATCCCCGATAGTAAATACGAAATGCATGCCAAGGGCATCGTTGCCTGTATCGCCGACGGGATTTCGACCGGACGCAACTCTGATCTGGCCGCGCAAACGGCGGTCACGCAATTCCCTCATGACTATTACGCGACGCCGGAAAGCTGGCGTGTACGCGATTGCGCCGGGCGGCTGATCTCGGCGCTGAATTCGTGGTTCTACTCGCAGAATCGCAGTGGATCTCCCGAGATCGACGGACAGGTGACCACCTTCACCGCCCTGATCGCGCGGTCGACCACCGCCTATATTGTTCATATCGGCGACACGCGCTGCCTGCGCCTTCGGAACGGCGAGATCACCTGCCTGACCGATGATCACAACGCCCAGTTCATGGGGGAGCACGAAGCCCTAACCCGCGCCCTTGGGATCGAGGTCGATATCCGCGTCGACT
>CAYFXM010000115.1:0-8524 GCA_964346965.1 uncultured Actibacterium sp.
CCGGCGTCAAAGACTTCGCAGGCGGCATCGTGGTTCACGAGACCGCAGGTCTGGCAGCACTGATTATCGCCTTCTTCCTCGGCCCGCGCAAAAACCAGTCCACTCCGCCGCACAACCCCGGTCTGGTCATGGTTGGTGCTGCGATGCTGTGGGTCGGCTGGTTCGGCTTCAACGGCGGCTCGCAGTTGGCCGCAGACGGCGGCGCCGCGATGGCCCTAACCGTCACCCACATCTCGGCCGCGACCGCGTCTCTGACCTGGATCCTGTGGGAGAAGATCAAATACGGCACGGCTAGCCTTGTCGGTCTGGTAACCGGTACCATCGCCGGTCTGGCCTCGATCACCCCGGCCTCCGGTTTTGTTGGCCCGATCGAAGCGCTGATCATCGGTGCGGTTGCAGGTATCCTGTGTCAGGAAGCCGTGAACCTGATCCGTAACGTTCTGAAGATTGACGATACTCTGGACGTCTTCGCCGTTCACGGTGTCGGCGGTATCTTCGGTACCATCATGATCGCCATCTTCGGGGCTGGCAGCTTCGCCGCGCAATTCGGAAGCCTTGTCATTGTCGGCGTCTTCACCATTGTCGTGACCGTCATTCTGGTAAAAGTGGTTGGCATGATCACCCCGCTGCGTGTGAATGCAGAGACCGAAACCAACGGCCTGGACCTGTCTGTCCACGGCGAGCGTGCCTACGACATGTCTTCTTAAGACAACAATATAATCGATTTGGAAACGCGTCCTTGATGGGCGCGTTTTCTATTTCAGGCCGGTTTTGTCAGCCGTAAAGTTCCCTGGCGCGCGCTTCAAAAGCCCGCACAACACGCTGCATGGCTTCATTGAAAACAACACCAATAACGCCTTGTAGGATTTTGCTTTTAAATTCGAAATCCACGAAAAAGGACACATCGCAACCGCCGTCATCACGATCTGAAAATGCCCAATTCGATTTCATATGTTGAAAGGGGCCGTCCAGATATTCCGTGTCTATTTTCATGTCATCGGGGAACAGCATGACCCGGCTGCCAAAGCGTTCGCGGAAGACTTTGAAGCTAATGACAAGGTCCGCCAACATCTCAATCCCCTGCCCCTTTGGCTCTGTCGAGCGGATACGTGCAGCGGCCGTCCACGGTAGAAACTTGGGATAAGACCCAACGTCAGCCACCAGATCGTACATCTGCTGCGCGGTGTATGGCATTTGGCGGGTTTCAGAATGAGTCGGCATAGGGCAAGGTAGCTGTAAAGACTGGCCGGGGGTTTCGGCCAAAGCGCCGGGAAAATCAAGGGGGTACCATGTCCACTCCGACCTATGTCATAGACGAGATGATTTCGGCAAAAACCATTGCCGCGCGTGTCGAGGCATTGGCGCAGGAAATCAGCCTGCTTTACGCCGATACCGACAAGCTGATTGTGGTCGGTCTTCTGCGGGGCTCATTCGTGTTCATCGCCGATCTTGTTCGCGAACTGAACATGCCCATCGAAGTCGATTTCATCGAAGCTTCTTCCTACGGAAACGCGATGGAAAGCTCGCGTGAAGTCCGTATTCTCAAGGACTTAAGGGGCGAGATTGAAGGCCGGGATGTGCTGGTGGTCGAAGACATCGTCGACACAGGTTTTACCATGTCCCATGTCATGCATCTTTTGGAGAGCCGTCGCCCCGAACGACTGAAGGTTTGCGCCCTTCTGGATAAGCCATCGCGTCGCGAAGTTCCCTTTGAGGCCGACTGGGTCGGGTTTGAAATACCGGACGAATTCGTCGTGGGCTATGGCATCGACTATGCACAGCGGAACCGAAACCTGCCCTTTATCGGTAAGGTCCGCTTTCCCGAGGAGACTTCGACCTAGGATTGCTCCCCGAAAAGTCTCGACGCCTCTCGTCGTAACTCTTTCACAAGCAACTTTTGGAGGTTCATTATGCGCGGGACCTTCGCCATATCCGAATGGCAGGCAACCCAAAGCGGCACCGAAGTTAAATCCGGAAGAGACCCGACCCTTATCAAAACAGGATCTGTTTCACCCACATAGGTCGGCAGAACTGCCTTCCCAAGCCCTTGCGCCGCCAGTCGAGCCGCCACCACAAAACTGTCTGCAACAGCAGCCGGAGGACGACCGTCCAGCATTTTCAGGATACTTTGGCCGACCTGCGACTGGGCCAATGGACCACTAACAGAAATCATTCTGTCTCCACCATCAGGACGCGCAAAGATGGCCATATGCAGGTCCCCGACAACCTCACCGGATAGTTCAGGTGGCAATTGTTGTAGCGTGCGCACTGCGATGTCTGCCCGCATGCGACTGAGATCTTCCGTCAGGTTCGAGCTAAGGAGATCGATCTGAAGTCGGGGTTCCGCCTTGGCGACGCGCGCAATTACCGGCGGCATGATGTATTGGCAGATAGTATCGGTCGACGTGATCCGCAAATGCCCGGTCATGCCCGCATCGTGTCCGGCAAGGATGCCTTCGGTCGCCGTAACTGCTGCGGCGACCTCGCGCATCGCATCGACCACACGCATTTGCTCGGGGATAATCCGATAGCCTGTGGGCGTTTTCTCGAACAGGCGGAATGATTGCTTCTCTTCGAAGGAAGCGATCCTGCGAACAACGGTCGCATGGTTTACGCCCAATCTTTTCGCAGCAGCGCTGACTGTGCCCGCTTCGACAACTGCGAGCACGTAACGAAAATCGTCCCAGTTCAGGTTGTGCATTATTCGTGACCCGTGGTGCAATATTAGCCAGTATACACAAAGTATCGCACAGGATTACACTTTCGATAGATTTATTCAGGGAGGACCAAATGAAGATTCGTACAATTACATTTGCCGCCACTGCGCGCTTATCTCTGCCAGTATCGCGATTGCTGGCGGGCATTCGCAGAAGAAACCTTTTGAAATTGAGTTATCCGCGCGTCAGGGCTCGATGAATATTCAACAATACAACCTGATGATTTTGGGCGCGATGGCGCGAGGCAATGCCGAGTATAATGCGGACGCGGCCGCACTGGCCGCGAAGAACGTGCTGACTGCCTTGACCATTCAACAACCGGGCGCTTGGCCACCCGGCTCTGACTCCTTCTCCATCGAAGGAACCCGGGCGAACGCGTCTATCTGGGAAAATTTCCCGGATGTCATGGCGAAACAAACAGCAGCGGTGGAGGCTGCCACGGCAATGGCCAACGCCGCCGGTACCGATCTGGAGGCGCTGCGCGCTGCAATGGGGCCGCTTGGTCAGGCCTGCACTGCCTGCCACAAGGAATATCGCGATCCTGAGTGATCTCAAATCGAGGTTGGCCCATGCGCCGGATCACGACACTACTCTCTCTATTGGCGCTGATGGGACTGGTGATCTTTCTCTGGATCACCAGTCCTGCCAGAGTTGATCCCAAGATCTTCGTCGGTCTCAGCGGTGATGTTAGCCGCGGAGAAGCTGTGTTTTGGGCGACTGGATGTGCCTCTTGCCATGTCGCACCGAAAGAAGAGGTGCCGGAGCGTCCAGTTCTGACCGGAGGTCAGGCTTTCAAATCTGATTTCGGCACTTTCTTCGCTCCGAACATTTCAAGCGATCCCCAATTCGGGATTGGGGGCTGGTCGCTTGAGCAGTTCGCCAATGCGGTCCAGCAGGGTGTTTCCCCTGAAGGCCAACACTATTACCCTGCCTTTCCTTATACGGCGTACTCCAAAATGGCGCCGCAGGACGTTGTGGATTTGAAGGCCTTCATTGACATGCTGCCCGCATCGCCAACAGAAAATCGTGCTCATAATATCGGTTTCCCGTTCAACATCCGCCGCAGTCTAGGAGGGTGGAAGTTTCTCTTTGCAAACACCGAATGGGTCGTCGCCGACGCGAGTTCCTCCGAGTTGGAGCGAGGTCGGTATCTCGTCGAGGCACTTGGCCATTGTGGAGAATGCCATACGCCGAGAAACAAACTCGGCGGTTTGAAGACCGAGGCATGGCTTACCGGTGCTCCCGTCCCGGGTGGAAAGGGTAAGGTCCCGGACATCACTCCCCAGACGTTGACTTGGTCAACCCAAGATCTCGCCTACTATTTTGAAACGGGGTTCACACCAGATTTCGACAGCGTCGGGGGCCACATGGCAGAGGTCGTTCGAAATCTATCGCGCCTTCCGGCATCAGATCGCGAGGCCATTGCTGCCTATCTAAAGGCCCTTACGAATTAGAAGAATTAGCCCGCGGCTGGCGACGCTAAAGGAGAGGCGTAATTAAACGCCCTCTCCCATCTTTTCCAACCGTGCGGCCCGCAGTTGCGCGAAGTCATCGCCGGCGTGATAGGAGCTGCGCGTCAAAGGTGTGGCCGAGACCATCAAGAAGCCCTTACCAAAAGCAGCTTTCTCGTAGCTCTTGAATTCCTCGGGCGTGACGAAACGATCCACCGCGTGGTGCTTTGGCGTCGGCTGCAGATATTGGCCGATAGTCAGGAAATCGATGTCAGCGGCGCGCATGTCGTCCATGACCTGATGAACTCCCTGACGATCTTCTCCAAGCCCGACCATGATTCCCGATTTGGTGAACATCGTCGGGTCAATCTCTTTCACACGTTGCAGCAGGCGCAGAGAGTGGAAATAACGCGCACCGGGCCGCACCTCGGGATAAAGGCCGGGGACGGTTTCAAGGTTGTGGTTGAACACGTCGGGCTTGGCTTTGACGACAACCTCAAGTACGTCGTCGGCGCATTTCAGGAAGTCGGGAGTTAAAATTTCGATGGTCGTGTCGGGCGACTGACGGCGTACGGCACGGATGGTTTGTGCGAAATGCTCTGCCCCACCGTCCTCGACATCGTCGCGGTCGACTGAAGTGATGACCACGTGCTTCAGACCGAGCTTTTTGACCGCATCAGCAACCCGCCCCGGTTCGAATACATCCAGCGCGTCCGGGCGGCCGGTGGCGACATTGCAGAAGGTACAACCACGGGTGCAGATCTCGCCCATGATCATCATCGTGGCGTGACCCTGACTCCAGCACTCGCCGACATTGGGGCAACCAGCTTCTTCACAGACGGTGACCAGACCATGATCGCGCATGATCTTATGCGTAGACTTATATCCGTCGGAAACAGGGGCTTTCACCCGGATCCAATCCGGCTTTTTCGGTTGAGCATTGTCGACGCGGTGCGCCTTCTCGGGGTGCCGCTCTTCCGGTATCTTCAGGTCACGCATCAGGGTCTCCTCTCCATGACGGGCGAATATACGCAGATTTCACGGGCTGTGAAATCGTCATTTGTCGTTTCCGCTATGCGTCTAATGCAAGGCTAGCTAGAAATTTCCCTTTGGTCACGAGCATCTTCACCGTGGCGGAATGCAAACTCTACGTTAAACTCCGGTCAGAAATAGTTCTTATTTGGAGTTGTTCTCGTGGATCTGATTGTCAATGGAACCGAGTACACCGTCGATGTCGAACCGGACATGCCCTTATTGTGGGTATTGCGGGACGAGTTGGGAATTACTGGTGTAAAATATGGGTGTGGTGTGGCTGCTTGTGGAGCCTGCACAGTGCATGTGGATGGCGAGGCCGTTCGGTCTTGCCAAGTAACTGCCGGCGATGTGGCCGGTGCAATCACTACAATCGAAGGTCTGGGGGCTCCTGATGCCCTCCACGCGGTTCAGGAAGCTTGGATCGAACACCAGGTAGCCCAATGCGGGTACTGCCAATCCGGACAGATCATGCAGGCGGCTGCATTATTGAGCGAGAACTCCTCTCCAACCGATGCAGATATCGATGAAGCAATGAACGGCAACCTCTGCCGTTGCGGAACCTATATTCGCATCCGCGCTGCAGTGAAAACTGCCGCGTCGAAATTGGGGGAGGCATAATTATGAGCCGTATCGGACAAGTCGCCCGCAGAGCCTTTCTTGTAGGATCCGCTGCCGTCATCGGTGGCGTTGCCTTTGGAGCTTACCTTTATAGAACACCATATCCGAACCCCTTAAAACGTGGTCTGCCCAAGGGCGCGGCCGCTTTGACGCCCTACGTTAAAATCGATGCGAACGGTGTCACATTGATCACCCCACGCGCAGACAAGGGACAGGGGTCCTATTCGATACAGGCAGCGCTGATTGCCGAGGAACTTGATTACCCCCTTGAAGATGTTCGGATCGAGCCGGGTCCGCCTGCCCGCGCCTATTGGAACACCGCGCTTGCTGGCGAAGGCTCCAAATTTATTGCAGCGGAAGGTAGTCGTCTGAACTGGGCGGTCACCGGTGTACTGGACGCCGTGATGAAGTTTTCGGGTATGATGGTTACCGGCGGATCGTCAACTGTCCCCGATGGTTTCGTCAAGCTGAGGATCGCCGGGGCCTCTGCGCGAGAGACTTTGAAACAGGCCGCCGCGGTCAAGACGGGTTATTCCCGCCTAGACATGACGACCGAGAACGGAGTCGTCATACTGCCTGACGGTCAGCGGTTCAGCTATACCGAACTTGCGGAAACAGCAGCAAACGTTGAGCCCGTAACTGATGTGAAACTGCGTAGTCCCAGTGAATGGCGCTATATCGGCAAGCCCATGCAGCGGGTCGACATTGTCGCGAAATCGACCGGTACGTTGACCTATGGGATCGACCGAAAAATCGAGGGTATGTTGCATGCTACTGTGCGGCTGAACCCTGCTCAGGGGGGGGCATTGAATGGTTTCGATGCCGCCGAAGCGCTCAAAATGCGCGGCGTGAAAGCTGTTGTCCCTGTTACCGGTGGCGTCGGCGTGGTGGCCGACAACACGTGGCGTGCATTTAAAGCAGCTGAAGCGGTTGACGTTGAATGGGGTAAGGCAAGTTCTCCGTCTAGCATGGAAGGCCACTGGTCCGCCTTAAAATCAGCCTTCATGCAGGAGAAACATGACAGCAGAGCCCGCGACGATGGAAATATCGACGCCGCCCTCGGGCTTCCTGGTCGCGAGATTATCACTGCCGAATATCGTGCACCTTATCTGGCTCATGCACCGTTAGAGCCGATCTCTGCCATCGTTAGAGTCGACGAAAACGCGGTGGAAATTTGGACCGGCACCCAGATACCGCGTTTCGTGCAAAGCAACGTGTCCAAAATCACGGGTGTTTCTGTTGAGAACATCACGCTCCATGTCGAATACATGGGCGGCAGCTTTGGTCACCGATTGGAAGACGACGTGGTGCGCCGGGCGACCGAAATCGCGATGACTATGAAAGGAACACCCATCAAACTGACCTATCGCCGCGAAGAGGATATGATGCACGACTATCCTCGACAGATTGCGATGGCGCAAATGCGTGGAACGGTTGTCGATGGGCTGATCGAATCCTACGATCTGTCAATCGCAGCACCGTCCGTTCTTGGGTCGCAGATGGGTCGCCAAGGGCTAGATATCCCGGGTCCGGACAGCACAATTGTTGAAGGTGCGTGGAACTCTGCGATTAGCCCTCCGAATTTCCGGGTTACGGGGTATCGCGCGCAAAACCTTGCTCCGGTCAGCTCGTGGCGGTCTGTTGGTGCCTCTACTAACGGTTTCTTCCATAATGTGGGGCTGGATGAGCTCATCCACGCAGCTGGAGCTGATCCTCTACAAGAGCGCCTTAGATTGTGTAACGACCCACTGGCAAGGGCCGCACTGGAAGCCGTCGGAGAAATGTCGAACTGGAACGGACCGAACCTTGGCCCCAATCGTGGTCGAGGCATTGCCATGACCGAGAGTTTCGGGGTGCATTGCGCCGAGGTTATTGACGTCACGATGACAGAGGATGGCATCAAGATCGACAAGGTTTACGTCGCTGCCGAAGTCGGCCTTGTACTTGACCCTGTTAATTTCGAAAACCTCGTCCAGGGCGGTGTTATCTTCGCCCTTGGTCATGCCATGAACTGCGAGTTGACCTATACTGACGGTGTTGCGGACCAGCAGAACTTTTACGACTACGAAGGAATGCGTCTGGCGCAAGCTCCTGAAATCGAAGTGAAAGCGTTGGAAAACGGCAATTCGATCAAGGGAATTGGCGAACCTCCGGTACCACCGGCGGCGGCAGCTCTTTCTGGAGCAATATTCGCGGCAACCGGACAGCGTTTGCGCGAGATGCCGTTCAACAAGTTCATCGACTTCGCATGACACTGAGAGTTACCGCGTACGGAAAGGTCTCCGCGTTCAAACCCGGAGGCCTTTTTTGTAGCGATCTCTTCGTTTCTTCAGCCCAATCCGGCCGGTTCAGGCGCCGACGAGATTGGAAAGCAATGAAAACATTAATCCGTTTGACCGCACCGAGCTGGTCACGGCCATCATTCAGTTCTCGGAGCGATGCTGGGGTGAACAGGTGGAGTTAGCTGCGCTACTTCGGGGAATATTAGAGGATCTCACGGATGCGGCTGATCGCTTCGAGGATATTCTCAGTCGAGTTTGCATAGGAAAAGCGAATATACCCCTCGCCCATGGCGCCGAACGAGGTTCCGGCAACGGTCGCCACACCTGCCTCATTCAGGAAACGGTCCTGCGCCTGCCGTGCGGTCATACCGGTCCCCTCGATATTTGGGAAAGCATAGAAGGCTCCGGCAGCATCCGCGCA
>CAYFXM010000116.1:0-8470 GCA_964346965.1 uncultured Actibacterium sp.
GTCCACAGCCGCCTGAAGCGGGTGGATGAACGGGTGCATGTCCGAGGTGTTCAGGTCGTTCTTCTCGTACCAACTGGCCGTCGGCAGAACGATGTCCGAATAGACTGCGGTGGTGCTCATTCGGAAGTCGATGGTCACCAGCAGGTCCAGCTTGCCGCGCGGACCATCCTCGTGCCATTTGGCTTCTTTCGGCAATTGGCGACCTTCTTCGCCAAGGTCCTTACCCAGCACACCGTGATCAGTGCCCAGAAGGTGCTTGAGGAAGTATTCGTGGCCTTTGCCCGACGAACCAAGCAGGTTCGAACGCCAGACAAACAGGTTGCGCGGCCAGTTTTCCGGTGCATCCGGATCCTGACAGGACATTTCCAGATCACCGGACGTCAACTGCTCGGCCACATATGCAGGGATTTCCTTGCCTGCCGCCTTCGCTGCTTTGGCGACTTCCAGCGGGTTGGTCTTCAGCTGCGGGGCCGAAGGCAACCAGCCCATCCGCTCTGCGCGGATGTTATAGTCGATCATGTTGATGTCCCAATCGCCCTCTGGGGCGGTCGGCGACAGGATTTCACCTGCCGTCAGGCTTTCATAGCGCCACTGGTCAGTATGCGCATACCACGCACTGGTCGAGTTCATGTGACGCGGCGGACGACCCCAATCCAGCGCGAACGCCAAGGGTTGCCAACCGGTCTGTGGCCGCAATTTCTCCTGCCCCACATAGTG
Source organism: uncultured Actibacterium sp. (assembly GCA_964346965.1). Taxonomy (GTDB): domain Bacteria; phylum Pseudomonadota; class Alphaproteobacteria; order Rhodobacterales; family Rhodobacteraceae; genus Actibacterium_B. The sequence continues at coordinate 718 of CAYFXM010000116.1, forward strand.
CGCCCAGCCACCGCCGGACTGGCCCACACAACCACACATCACCAGCATGTTGATGACGCCACGATAGTTCATGTCCATGTGGTACCAGTGGTTCATCGCGGCCCCGATGATGATCATCGACTTGCCGTTCGTCTTCTCGGCATTCTGCGCGAATTCGCGGGCGACATGGGTAATCTTGTCGGCCGAAACACCGGTGATTTTCGCGGCCCAAGCGGGGGTGCCGGGCACGTCCTGATCGAAGTCTGTGGCAACCCAGTCGCCGCCCAGACCACGATCCAGACCGTAGTTGGCGCAGAACAGGTCGAAGACAGTCGCGACCAGTTCGGTCTTGCCGTCAATCTCGATCCTCTTGACCGGAACGTTCTTGGTCAGCACATTCGGGCGCTTGTCCCCGGTCGAGAAATTCTCGGTCGCGTCTGCGCCAAAATAGGGGAAGTCGACGCCAGCGATATCGTCGTGGTCTTCCTCGAGAATAAGCGACATGGCGAGGTCCGTGTCATCGGAGCCGGCGCGCTCTTCCAGGTTCCACTTGCCGTCCTCACCCCAGCGGAAGCCGACCGACCCGTTGGGCACGGACAGTCCATTGGTTCCGCGGTTCCAAGCGACGGTTTTCCACTCGGGATTGTTGTCCTGACCCAGCTTGTCCGACAGGTCGTCAGCCCGCAGGAAGCGACCCGGGATTAGTTGCCCGTCTTTTTCTTCCAGACGCACCAGCATCGGGAAGTCGCTGTATTTGCGGCAATAGTCGCTGAAGTACTCAGATTGACGATCAAGGTGGAATTCGCGCAGGATTACGTGGCCGAATGCCATCGCCAGCGCTGCGTCTGTACCCTGTTTCACGTTGAGCCACACATCGCCGAACTTGGCGGCCTCAGAGTAGTCAGGGCAGATAACAGCGGACTTGGTGCCGCGATAGCGTGCCTCGGTATAGAAATGCGCGTCTGGTGTCCGTGTCTGCGGTACGTTCGAGCCCCACAGCAGCAGATAACCTGCGTTGTACCAGTCAGCCGATTCCGGCACATCGGTTTGTTCACCCCATGTCATGGGTGAGGCTGGCGGCAAATCGCAATACCAGTCATAGAAGGACATGCAGACCCCGCCCATAAGACTGAGGTATCGGCTGCCAGCGGCATAGGACACCATCGACATCGCCGGAATGGGCGAGAAGCCGAAGACGCGGTCGGGGCCATAGGTCTTGGCGGTATAGGCGTTGGCAGCGGCCGTGATTTCGGTGGCCTCGTCCCAGCTTGCGCGGACAAAACCGCCCTTGCCGCGGGTTTCGACATAGCCGTTGCGCAGGATCGGGTCGTTCTGGATCGCGGTCCAGGCCTCGATCGGCGATTTGTTCTCGCGCATCTTGCGCCAAACCTTCAGCAGGCGACCCCGGATCAACGGGTTTTTCACCCGGTTCGCAGAGTACAAGTACCAGCTGTAGGATGCCCCCCGCGCGCAGCCACGAGGTTCGTGGTTGGGCAGGTCAGGACGTGTTCTTGGATAATCGGTTTGCTGGGTTTCCCAGGTCACAATCCCGGATTTGACGTAGATTTTCCAGCTACAGGATCCGGTACAGTTCACACCATGGGTTGATCGTACAACTTTGTCGTGGCGCCAGCGGTTTCTGTAAGTGTCCTCCCAGTCGCGGTTCTCGTTGGTAACCTGTCCGTGACCGTTAGAGAACTGCTCCAATTCCTTAGACTGAAGGAAGTTCATTCTGTCGAGCAGATGGCTCATCGTCATTCTCCGTTGATTGGATGGCCTGCCCCAGTCCTGACGAACTGGGGCAAGTGTTGGTCAGGGATCAGGGGTTCTTGATGTAGGCGCCCGGGCGCAGGTAGAACCACCAGTTGATCACGATGCAGACGCCGTAGAAGATCGCGAAACCGTAGAGCGCGTACTGAGGCGTTCCGGCGCTCATCTGTTCCCCGAACACTTTGGGGATGATGAAGGCGCCGTAGGCGGCGACAGCGGCGGTCCAACCCAGAACGGGGCCCGCCTGCTCTTTGTTGAACGCCACGGCGATGGTCCGGAAGGTGGAGCCGTTGCCGATACCGGTCGCTGCGAACAGGATCAGGAACAGGCCGAGGAACGGTACGAAGTACTGTTCTGGGGTGGCCGAGGAATAGGCCTGCTGGATGAAGTAGGCCACGCCAAGTGCAGAGGCGACCATCACGATCGAGATCCACTGCGTCACGCGTGCACCGCCCAGCTTGTCGGCCATCATGCCGCCGATCGGACGGATCAGCGCGCCGATGAAGGGGCCCATCCAGGCGTACATCAGGGCCGAGGGGCCGTTCGGGTTCACAGTGTCATGGGTCATCAAACCATCGACTTCGAGGTGGCTGAAGCCGAAGACCACCTTGATGGTCAGCGCCAGTGCCGCCGAGTAGCCGATGAAGCTACCGAAGGTCATGGTATAGATCACGGTCATCGCCCAAGTGTGCTTGTTACCGAAAATCCGGTATTGACGGGTCAGGTTTTGACCGACTTGACCGGGGATCATTTTCAGGCCCAGAACGGTCAGCGCGATAACGATCGGCAGGACGATCCATTTACTGACACCAAAGCCCGAACCACCAACGCTTGCCGGCAACATCAGCCACAGGCCAAAGGCCGCACAGACAAGACCGATCAGCAGCATGAAGGAGATGATCGAGAAGGCTCCGATAGGGCTTGGGATGTCAGGAGAAACATGTTCGTCGCGGATGTTGTTCATGCCGAACCAGCCAAGGACGGCCAGCGGGATCAGGAACAGCAGCCAGACGAAACCCGCGTTGTGGATATAAGTCTCGGACCCTGCAGGGATCTTACCGATCAGCGTGCCAGAGGTGTTCTCCAGGATCATCGGTTCGCCACCGAACAGGCCGAAAGTCATGACCAGCGGGATTAGGATCTGCATGGTGGTCACGCCGAAGTTGCCAAGACCCGCGTTCATGCCAAGGGCGTAGCCCTGGATCTTCTTGGGGAAGAAGAACGAGATATTGGACATCGAGGACGAGAAGTTACCGCCACCGATACCGCTGAGGAACGCCAGAATCTGGAACTGCCAGAGCGGCGTATCGGGATTCTGCAAGGCAAAGCCCGCACCGATCGCCGGGATCATCAGCAGCGCGGTGGTGAAGAAAATCGTATTTCGCCCACCGGCGATGCGGATGAAGAAGGTGGAGGGGATACGCAGCGTGGCGCCGGTCAGGCCGGCGATGGCCGCCAAGGTGAACAGTTCGGATTTCTCGAACGGAAAGCCAAGGTTGATCATCTGAACGGTGATGATCCCCCAGTACAGCCAGACGGCAAAGCCGCAAAGCAGGCTGGGGATCGAAATCCAGAGATTTCTGTTTGCGATACCCTTCCCGGAAGAGGCCCAGAAGGCCTCATCATCCGGTGTATAGTTTGTTAGATCTTGACCCATTTTCGGTCCTCCGGTTGGTCGGGTGGCGGGCCGAGCGAGGCCCGCCAGGTTCTTTATTCAGCAGGTTGTTCTGTGAGCTTCTGCTCTTTGGCCGCTATGGCGATCAGGCCCTGTTCGAGCGCGGCGTTCGCTTTGTCGGCACGGCGGCGCAGGGTTTCGATGTTCGCGGCTGCGAAGGCTGCGCGCTCTTCGTCTTCCTGACGGGTCGAGAAGCGGACGAAGAAGGCCAGGAACGAGGCACAGCTGACCACGATGCCAAGGATGAAGAAGGCCTCGGACCAGTCGATCATGTTCTTGAACAGGAAGCCCGCAAGAACCGCACCAGCGTTACCGCCAGCACCGACGACGCCAGCGACCGCACCCAATGCCTTCTTGTTGATGAAAGGTACGACAGAGTAGGTTGCACCTTCGGCCATCTGGGTAAACAGCGAGAAGACGATCAAGGCCGGCAGGGCAAGGAACAGCACCTGCATCTGGCTGAAGATCATCAGAGCGATGCCTTCGAACAGCAGACAGATGAACAGCCAGAATGCCCGGCCTTTCAAGCCCCAGAGCGCACCAAAGTTGTCCCCGAAAATGCCACCCATGGTCCGGGCAAAGATATTCATCAGGCCGAACGAGGCAGCTACGAAACCAGCGGCGACGAGCGACAGATCGAAGTAGTCTGCGAAGTAGAGCGCCGCGACGTTGTTCACGGTCAGTTCAATGCCGAAACAGGCGCCGTAGATCACGAACAGAACCCAGACACGCGGGTCTTTCAGCGCCCGCATATAGTTGCCGGTCACTTTCTCTTTTTCGGGCATACGGCCTTGCGCACGCAGGTCGTCGAAGTTGCCGTCCGGTGCATCCTGAGTCAGGAAGTAGTAAGCAACACCGATCAGGAAGATGATTACGCCAACGACCACCATCGATAGGCGCCAGCCAACAGCTTCGGACACGCCGAAACCAACCACAAAAACCGAGAAGAGCAACGGCATGACAAACTGGGTGACACCGCCACCAAGGTTGCCCCAGCCAGCTGAGGTCGCATTGGCCTGACCGACAACGTTGGGCGCGAACATGACACTGGTGTGGTACTGGGTGATCACGAAGGCCGCCCCGATCCCACCAATCATGACGCGGAAGAACAGGAAGGATTCGAAGTTCCAGCTTAGGCCGATGCCCATCACTGGGAAGGCGCCAAGGACCAGTAGCCAAGTATAGGCTTTCCTAGGACCGATCCGGTCACAGAGCCACCCGATAAACAGGCGTGCGAAGATCGTGATCGAGACTGACCCGATGATCGCCCAGCCAATCTGGTCCTTTGTCAATTGCAGTTCATCACGCACGACCGCCATCAGCGGCGCGATACCGAACCACGCGAAGAAACAGGAAAAGAACGCGAACCACGTCATGTGGAACGTTCTGATCTGCGGCATCTTTACATTCAGAAAGTTTGACCACAGGGCTGTTGCCTTGTTTTCAAGCTCCATTGCTATCCCTCCGACAGAAGGCAGGAATCGTCCTGCCGTATTGCGTTGCCATTTCAGTGAGGGTTTGGCGCCGATCAGGGTTTGATCTGGATCAGATTCGCAATTTTTTCGTTAAAAATAAATAGCTTATGGAAATATGTCAGGGCTGGGAGGCTACGACATCAACGGCCGAGCACAGGGAAATCAATTGGACGCTTGACATTTATCAAGTGCAGAACAGATGCTGTAGCGTACCGCGAAGGAAACGAACTAATGCCGAAATCTTATTTCAACGATGTGCGTGAGCTACATCTCTTTGCGGATATGGAAGATGAGAATTTCGACCAACTGATGCGCGGGTCCTACGTCCAGAACTTTCCACCTCATGTCGAGTTGATCACCGAAGGCGACCCAAGCGATTTTCTGCATATTATCCTGTTGGGATCGGTTGATCTGTTTTCAACATGGAACCGCCGAGAAACCTCCATGGCCACGGTTCGACCGATTTCGACGTTCATTCTCGCGGCAACCATCAAGGATGCACCGTACCTGATGTCCGCCCGGACTCTTGAAAAGAGTCGGGTTGCCCTTATTCCCAGCGAGGACGTGAGAGCTGTATTTGATAAAGACAGTAAATTCGCGCGGGCGATCGTGACCGAACTTGCACAGTGCTATCGAAACGTCGTGAAGGCACATAAAGACTTGAAATTGCGCACCTCGCTTGAACGGTTGGCGAACTACCTTCTGCGGCAACAGAAGCGGTCTGGTGGCGCGTCGGAGTTCGACCTCATGTTCGAAAAACGGCGACTGGCCTCATTTCTGGGAATGACACCCGAAAACCTCAGCAGAGCTTTTAAGAGCCTGCAAGCCTACGGTGTCAGCGTCGATGGAAGCCAAATCACGATCCACCAGCAAGAAGACTTGGAGCGCTTCGCGAAACAAAGCGCCCTTATTGACGACTATTCAACGTGACCCAAGAAGTGATCGGTCCCCAATCCTAATTGGTCGTGAATTGGGGAAGGCCGTGACTCCTGCGAAAACCAAAGACTCGCCAAACGCACAATTGCCTGTTTGACTAGATCGAGATGCCCTCCAATTGCCGCCCGGAATCCTTTCTGCGATCCGAGCCGAAACTCGAAAGGACAAAAGATGATGCGCACACGTGCCGCAGTTGCCCTCGAGGCAGGTAAACCGCTTGAAATCATGGAAGTGAACCTTGACGGCCCCAAGGCTGGCGAGGTGTTGGTGGAAATCAAGGCCACCGGCATTTGCCACACGGACGAGTTCACGCTCTCTGGTGCCGATCCTGAGGGATTGTTTCCGTCGATCCTCGGCCACGAAGGCGCGGGGATTGTCATGGAAGTGGGTGAAGGCGTCACGACCTTGAAGCCCGGCGATCACGTGATCCCGCTCTACACACCGGAATGCCGTGAATGCCATTCCTGCCTGTCGGGCAAGACCAACCTCTGCACTGCGATCCGCGGCACACAAGGTCAAGGGTTGATGCCTGACGGTACCACAAGGTTCTCGATGCTGGATGGCACGCCGATCTTTCACTACATGGGCTGCTCCACCTTCGCCAACCACACGGTCCTTCCAGAAATTGCACTCGCCAAGGTCCGCGAGGACGCTCCTTTCGACAAGATTTGCTATATCGGATGCGGCGTGACCACTGGCATTGGCGCGGTAATTAATACCGCGGGGGTAGAGATCGGTTCCTCTGCAGCGGTATTTGGTCTGGGTGGTATCGGTTTGAACGTGATCCAGGGGCTTCGTATGGCCGGGGCGGACATGATCATCGGGATCGACCTGAACAGTGGTAAAGCTGAGATGGCCAAGAAATTCGGCATGACCCATTTCATAAACCCATCGGACTTTGGCGCAGGGCAGTCGGTCACCGATGCGATTATTGAACTGACGAAAACTGAGAAGGATCAGTTCGGAGGGGTGGACTATTCCTTCGACGCGACTGGCAATGTGCAGGTTATGCGTGACGCGCTGGAGTGTTCGCATCGCGGATGGGGTGTGTCCGTGATAATCGGCGTGGCCCCGGCCGGGGCCGAGATATCGACCCGACCCTTCCAGCTTGTGACGGGGCGCGTCTGGAAAGGCACCGCCTTTGGAGGGGCGAAAGGGAGGACTGACGTACCCAAATTCGTCGATTGGTATATGGACGGTAAGATCGAGATCGATCCAATGATCACCCACAAACTGACGCTGGATCGAATAAACGAGGGCTTCGACCTGATGCACGCGGGCAAATCCATCCGCGCGGTGGTGGAGTTTTGACAAGACGCATTTCGTCAACCCTGAACGGCTTTCAGACGGGCTTGGTGAGCAGCAACTGACCGACGCCAGCGATACAGAATATAAGAAGCAGCCACATAACCCGTGTTTTGAACGACTCGGTTGGTGTTGCAAGGAAATGGCGGGATCCAAGCCAAATTCCGACCAGCATAACGGGGATAGCGGTCAGAATCCGCCAGAGTGTGAGCTTGTCGAAGTGATCTGCCGCCAGCAGTAGCCCGCCAGTGATAAGGTCGGTGAAGAAAAGGTAGGCAATCATCGTCGCCCGCATGGTTCGTGAGGCTATGGTCGACGAAGTGAAGAACAGGGCCAGTACAAGGCCGGCGAGCGCGGTCGCCCCATTAACGGCTCCGGCGACCAGACCGGCCAGAAACAACCTCGGGATCGTGATGGATATCGGGCGCGAGGTGGCGAGGAGCAACAGGCCCGTCGACACAAAAACAATACCGTAGACGGTAAAGCGCAGACTTCTTTCGGAGAAATAGGACAACAAATACACACCAGCCGGGGCTCCGATTAAGCTGGCGGCCAGGAGAACCGCCAGGAAGCGGCGGTTGATGTCGGGCAGAATACGTGGAGCCTGACTGCT
>CAYFXM010000117.1:0-6039 GCA_964346965.1 uncultured Actibacterium sp.
GCGTTCATCAGCACCGAAGATGGGTAAGAGGCTAGACCGCCCGGCACATACAAGCCAGCTGCCGAGACCGGTGTCCAGCGCCAGCCGAGAGTTGCGCCAGCTTCATCCGTCCAGCTTGCGTCTTCCGGCAGTTGCCGTTCGTGATAGGCGCGGATGCGTTTTGCGGCCAATTCAAGCGCGGCACGTTCTTCCGCGGGCACTTCTGCGCAGTAGCGGTCGATTTCTTCCGGCGTAAATGCGATCTGCTCTGCAGTTAGTTCCAACCGGTCAAATTTCGCGGTCAGCTCAAGCACCGCCGCATCACCGCGCGTCCGCACGTCGTCGATGATTTCCGCCACGATGTGGTCGACATCGGGGCTGTCCTCGCGTTTGGCGGACAATAGGGTGCGGAAGGCCTCTTCAAACCCCGCGTCCCGGGTGCTCAAGAAAACCGGCATGGCAGTTTCTCCAGTTGGTTTCTCACCGTCTAGTCGGTTTCTTTGCGGGATTGAAGCCTTGCTGTGCAGGGGAGGACGATGTGTGACCAAAACTTGATCAGGATCATTGTCTGTCAGTTTCGAACCATCAAAGCTGTTGGGTGCCGAAAGGCTAAATGCGCGGACACAATAACTGTGGAGGAAGATATGAAACAGAAGCTGTTTCGAGCCGTCCTGCCATGCGTTTTCGCTGTCTTAAGCGGACCCGCCCTGGCAGATGAGGCCGGTAAAGCAATGTACATGGAAAATTGCGCCGTTTGTCACGGTGAGTCCGGTAAGGGGGATGGGTACCTCGCCGGTTTCCTGAACATTGGGCTGCCGGACCTGACCGTTATTAAAGCTAACAACGATGGTGTGTTCCCCATGCTCGATGTGATCCATATCGTTGACGGTCGGACCGGCGTGCGCGGCCACGGTGGAGACATGCCCCTTTGGGGTGAGCGTTTCGAACACGAGTTGATCGGTGTCGCCGGTAGATACGGCGCCGAGACTATCATCCGCGGGCGGGTTCTCTCGATCGCTTATTATCTCGAATCGATCCAGGAATAGCCGAGAAGGCCCTCAGTCGTGGCTGGGGGCCTTACGCGATGGGGCGATATAGGGGCGTGTGACGTCCCTTAGCGTGACGTCGATGCATTCGACGTCCAGCGCAATTGCGCCGTCGCCGGCCAATGTCAGCAGGATGCGTCCGCCGCCATCCTCACCGGGGTCGTACCCGATGGACAGCAGTGACAGGACCAGATCGGCTTCGCTTCGGTCGAAGCCTTGGCTTGCGACTTTCAGGACACCGTTGAAGTTGAGAACTGACCGCACCCGCTCGAAATTTCGGCCACGTGTTTGAGCGGCATCCGCGTCCTCCCAACGGAAGCGGTTCAGCAAAAGGGCAAATCGTCGTTCGGAAGGGCGCCACGAAATCTCGGTGACCGGGAAGACCGCGTCCTGCGTTAAGCTGGCCAGAACTTCAAGGTCCTCGGCTGTTTCTGCGCCCAGATAAAGCGGGTGGTCGCCGGCATCCTCGAATTTCGCGTCTTCGGTCATTCGCCTTTGATCCTTTGAATCGTCGCTCCGCAAGCGCCCAGCTTTTCCTCGACCCTCTCATAGCCACGGTCCAGATGATAGACGCGGCTCACGACAGTTTCACCTTCTGCAGCCAATCCTGCAAGGATCAGGGAAACAGAAGCCCTCAGGTCAGTTGCCATTACAGGCGCACCTTTCAACCGCTCGACGCCGGTCACGGTGGCGGTGCCGCCATGCACGTCTATTTCGGCTCCCATCCGCATCAGTTCGGGGGCGTGCATGAAGCGGTTCTCGAAAATATGCTCTTCCAGAACGCTGGTGCCATTTGCGGTGCACATCAATGCCATGAATTGCGCTTGCAGGTCTGTGGGAAAACCGGGGAAGGGCTCTGTCGCCACGTTGACCGCATCGACGCGTCCGTTCTTGCGCGACACCTTCAAACCACGCGCGGTTTCTTCCACCGAAACGCCAGCTTCATCCAGCTTTTCAGCAAAGGCTGCGACAAGGTCCAATCGACCGCCAAGGCATTCAACCTCTCCGCCGGCAATGGCCGGAGCCAGCATGTAAGTGCCCAGTTCGATCCGGTCGGTGACAACGGGATGCGTGGCTCCGTGCAAGCGATCGACACCCTGAATCGTGATGGTTGATGTCCCTTCACCCTCTATCTGTGCACCCATTTGGCGCAGGCATTGGGCAAGATCGACGATCTCGGGTTCGCGCGCCGCGTTTTTCAGAACGGTTGTACCCTTGGCCAGAGTAGCCGCCATCAGCGCATTCTCGGTTGCTCCGACAGATACTAACGGGAAGTCAACGATACCGCCTTTCAACCCGCCTTTGGCAGTTGCGTGGACGTAGCCTTCCTTCAACTCTAGTTCGGCACCCATGGCCTCAAGCGCTTTCAAATGCAGGTCGACGGGCCGTGCGCCGATCGCGCAGCCACCGGGCAGCGAGACGACTGCGTGTCGGTGCCTTGCCAGCATCTGTCCAAGAACAAGGATCGAGGCCCGCATCTTCCGAACGATGTCATAGTCTGCAACGTGGTTGTTCAGGTCGTGGCTGGACATCGCCAACACTTGTCCGTCCTGCAGCGACGTGACCTCAGCCCCTAGCGAGGCCAGCAGTTCGGTCATGGTGCGGATGTCCGACAGGCGCGGCGCATTGGTCAACGTCAACGGCTCGTCGCTAAGAAGCGTTGCTGGCATCAACGTCAGGCAAGCGTTTTTCGCTCCTGCGATCGGGATTTCCCCATGCAGCTCTGCGCCGCCCTTCACCAGAATCGAATCCATCTGCCCGTCCTACGCCTCTTTATCCGCCCGCGCCCGAGCCTGCGCCTTGCGCTTGGCCATGTTCGCCTTGAGGGCTGCCTTGAGGCGATCTTCGCGCTCGGCATCCTTTTTGGAGAGCTTCTTAGGGGCGGTTTTCTTGTCCATGGCCCCCATCTAACGCAGGGGGGCGGTGCGGTCCAGAGAGCGCAGCCTTTGGGGAAATGGGTTTATCCAACTTCGGGCAAAAAACCGCGAATTTGCGCTTGCACCATTCCGCGATAGGGTCTAATCAGCGCCGCATCGTGCTGCTGTAGCTCAGAGGTAGAGCACTCCCTTGGTAAGGGAGAGGTCGAGAGTTCAATTCTCTCCAGCAGCACCATCTTCTTACCTTCGATGTCTGCAGAGCTTCTTGATCGAGAGATCATTCTTGTGACCAGCGTTTGTCTTAAAGCTAGTGGAAATCCCTCGATTTCGGGATCACCAGCAGGTTACGTGGATGTCGGGAACTGGGAGACATGCCAAGCAAGGCGTGGGGAGTCTCTGCTGGCGCATTGGCGAGGTTGTCCAGCGCATCGCTGCGGTCGGTCAGGCTGTGGGCGATGACGTGGATGATCTGGCCTTCACGCTGGACGGTGCCGGTGACCTCGATCAGGCGAGACCCCATGACGACCTTGCGATAGGCGGTCATGACCTTTTGCCAGACGACAAGATTGGCGACTCCGGTTTCGTCCTCGATGGTGATGAAGCATACGCCCTTGGCGCTGCCGGGGCGTTGCCGGATCAAAACCAGCCCGGCCATACGGACGCGGTTGCCGTTGGACTTGCCAAACAGGCCCGCCGCCGTCGTAAACCCCTGTTTCGTCATGCTGGCGCGGAAGAACTTCATCGGGTGGTGGCGCAGGGACAGGCGCAGGGTTTGATAATCGGCCACCACTTGTTCGCATGTGGGCATCTGGGGCAGGGGGACCGGGGTCTCTGTCCCCTCATCCCGCGCATCGGTGTGGGTAAAGAGCGGCAGGTCCGGCGCATCGCGCAGCGCGCGCGAGTCCCACAGCGCCTGTCGTCGGTTCAGGTTCATCGAGCCAAAGGCGTCCGCCGCCGCCAGCTTGCGCAGGGCGAAACGGTCCAGCTTGGCGGCCTCTTTCAGGCCCTTAAGGTCGGTATAGGGTTCCTCCCGCGCAGCCATGATCCGCTCGGCGACCTCGCGCCCGATCCCGTCCACCTGCCGCAGGCCAAGGCGCACGGCGAATTTGCTGGGGCTGATGGGCTCCAACAGGTTGTCCCAATCGCTGAAATTCACATCCGGCGGGCGGACGGTGACGCCGTGTTCCTTCGTATCGCGCACGATCTGGGCGGGGGCATAGAACCCCATTGGCTGGGAATTCAGCAGGGCCGCGCAAAACACATCGGGGTAATGCAGCTTGATCCAGCTGGAAATATAGACCAACAGCGCGAAACTTGCCGCGTGGCTTTCGGGAAAACCATATTCACCGAACCCCTTGATCTGGTCGAAACAGCGCTGCGCGAAGTCGCGTTCGTATCCTCGATCAACCATCCGACCGACCATCTTTTCCTGCAGCGTTTCAATCGTGCCCTTTGACCGGAAGGTCGCCATCGCCTTGCGCAGCTCGTTGGCCTCGGCGGACGAGAACCGCGCGGCATCAATGGCAATCTTCATCGCCTGTTCCTGAAAGATCGGCACGCCAAGGGTACGACCAAGGATTTTCACCAACTCATGCGGGTCATGACCGGGGCCGGGGGATGGGAACTCGACTTCTTCTTCGCCGTTCCGCCGTCGCAGATAGGGGTGGACCATGTCGCCCTGAATAGGGCCGGGGCGGACGATGGCGACCTCGATCACCAGGTCATAGAAACAGCGAGGTTTCAGCCGCGGCAGCATGTTGATCTGCGCCCGGCTTTCCACCTGGAACACCCCGATGGAATCCCCCCGACACAGCATGTCGTAAACCACCGGATCTTCTTTCGGGACCGTCGCCAGATCGTATTGCAACCCGTAATGGCTGTCGATCATCGCCAGCGCCTTGCGGATGCAGGTGAGCATCCCCAGTGCCAGCACGTCGACCTTGAGGATGCGCAGCTCGTCGATATCGTCTTTGTCCCACTCGATGAAACTGCGGTCAGCCATGGCGCCATTGCCAATGGGGACAGTCTGCGTCAGAGGTGTTTCAGTCAGGATGAACCCGCCCACATGCTGCGACAGGTGGCGGGGCATGCCGATCATCTGATCCGCCAGCTTGATCGCGCGGGACAGAAGCGGGTCATTCAGATCCAGCCCGGCCTCTGCCGCCTGCGCCGCCCCCATCTCGCGCCCGTAGCTGCCCCAGATCGTCTTGGCGAGCGCCGTGGTCACATCCTCGGACAGTCCCATCGCTTTGCCCACCTCGCGGATTGCGCTGCGGGGGCGGTAATGGATGACGGTGGCACACAGCCCCGCGCGGTCCCGCCCGTATTTGTCATAGACATACTGGATCACCTCTTCGCGCCGTTCGTGTTCGAAATCGACGTCGATATCGGGCGGCTCTTTCCGTTCTTCGGAAATGAAGCGTTCGAACAGCAGGTCGTGGTTGGCTGGGTCGACCGAGGTGATGCCCAGAACGTAACACACGGCTGAATTGGCTGCCGACCCGCGCCCTTGGCAGAGGATCGGGGGCGAGACCTTATGCCGGGCAAAGTCGATGATGTCGTGGATGGTCAGGAAGTATTGGGCGATATCCAGCTTCTGGATCATCGCCAGCTCCTTGTGCAGCACGTTCCGAACTTTGGCAGGCAGACCGTCGGGATAGCGCTGTGTGACACCTTCCCATGTGAGGTTCTCCAGATGCATCTGGGGGGACTTTCCCTGCGGGACGGTTTCCTGCGGGTATTCATAGGCCAATTCGGTCAGGTCAAATTGGCAGGCGTCCGCCACATGCCGGGTGGCCGCGACGGCGTGAGGCCAGTCAGCGAACAGGCGCTGCATCTCTTCGGATGATTTCAAATAGCGTTCGGCATTCGCGTGCAGCAGGAACCCGGCTTTGGGCAGGGTGGTCTTGTGCAGGATACATGTCATCACGTCCTGCAACGGGCGGCGATCAGGGGCGTGGTAATGCACGTCATTGGTAGCGAGGATCGACAGCCCATGGTCCCGGGCCAGACGGTCCAGCCGGTTGATCCGCGCGCGGTCACCACCTTGATAGAGATAGCTCGCCGCGATGTGTTTCAGCGTTGGCAGCCGGTGTTTCAGGCGAGGAAGGTCGCGGGAAAACCCGCCCAGATCACCG
>CAYFXM010000117.1:6049-8438 GCA_964346965.1 uncultured Actibacterium sp.
CCTGGTCCAGGGAGCGAGTGTGTCGGGAGTGAAGCCGAGGCGATCGGGGCTCCCTCCAGTCGGCCCACAGCCGGTGTTTCAGGCGCGGCAGGTCGCGGGCAAAGCCTCCTAGATCACCGCCGGGGACGGCGATCAATTGCACGCCCTCGGCATGGCGGGCCAGATCGCCAAGTGTGATCTCGCAGGCACCTTTTTCCTGCCAATCGCCGCTGACCGTGCGCATCTTGCCCTTGGATAAAAGCTGGCACAGGCGCCCATAGGCAGTACGGTCGCGGGGATAGGCAAGGAATTCCTCGCCCGTCAACAGGGCCAGCCGACAGCCGATCACAGGTTGCATATTGGCCTTCTTCGCAGCGGTGTGGATACGCACCACCCCAGCCATGGTGTTCAGGTCGGCCACACCGATCGCGTCAAACCCCAACTCCCACGCGCGACCCACGAGGTCGACCGCATCCGAAGCCCCGCGCAGGAAGGAAAAGGCGCTGGTCACACCCAATTCGACATAATCCGCCCGTGGATTTGGGGGATAATCACCGGGGGCGAGTTTGGGTTTGGGCGCTTGAGGGGTCTTATCAGGCATCAGGCAAATACCCCGTGCAGGAACCAGCGCGGGGCGCCGCCGCGACCGTCATCGGGAAGGCCCTCGCGGTAGAGCCAGTAGCGACGGCCGCTCTGATCTTCGATCCGGAAATAGTCGCGTAGGCGGGTGCCGGGGCGGTCGTGCCACCATTCCGGTGCAATGCGCTCGGGGCCGGCATAGCGGGCGACGCGATGGGTCTGCCGTCGCCAGACGAATTGCGCGGGTGGGCCTTCGGGGACTTGATAAAGCACGCGTACTTCTTCGGGTGGGTCCAGCAGGCGTTCAGGACGGAGGGTCTTGGCATCACGCCTATGAACGATGTCCCGCACGGCGGTACCGCCGGGCCGCGCCGATCCGCCTCCCAGAGGCGGCGCGATTGCGCCACCCCTCAGGTCGGACGCGGCCCTCTGCATAAAGCCAATCTGTTTCTCGGCCCGCTCGGGCATATGGCTTTCTACCGGCGCGGGTTCCGCTACCGCTTGTGCCCCGAACCGGGCCGACAGCCGGTCGACCAGTTGCGGCAGGGCCAGATCGTCTTTGTCGCGCCCCTCCAACCCCGCCTGCACCTGTTTCACCGGCTCCACTGCACCGGCAGTCAGGGTGATCAGGTCGAAACCAAATCCCGGGTTCAGCCGTTCCAGCCGGTCGCCGAACAACCGCCCAAGATGTGCGGGATTGCGGCTTGGGGCAGAGGTGGCGACGGAAAGGTGGCTCAGCTCCCCGTCGGTATGAAAGGCGGTCAGGTGTAGCTGGCGGCAGCCTTGCCCAGCCTTGAATAGCTGCTGGCAGAGGTCTTCGCAGAGCGCGGGGAGATATGGGGCCGGGTCCAGAATGGGTTCGGCCAGCCGGGCGGTGGCGCGAAAGACGGATGGCTCATCAGGGGCAGAGACCGGCTCTGCTAGTCGCCCCATCGCCTGATCCAACCGCATCAAGGGGTTCGCGGCCAGCTTTGCCTTGGCAAAACGGCGCGTCAGCGATAGGCGCGGGATCCGGGCTAAGTCGCCCACGGTTTTCAGCCCCAATCGGTGCAGCAGCAAGAGCGTCTCCCCCTCCAACCGCAGGGCGGCCGAGGGCAGGGGGGCAAGCTGTTCCGCGATGGCATCGCCGGGGCAGACAGCTCGCACCGGCCCGAACCGCGCCAGCCCCCAAGCCGCACCCCATGTCGGTGCGATGGCCGCGGTCGAGGTCAGGCCAAGCAGGGACAGGCGTTCTTCGATATCGCGCAGCATCGCGGCCTCTCCCCCGAACAGATGGTCGGACCCGGTGGTATCCAGCACCAACCCATCCGGCCCATCCACTGCCGTCCACGGGCTCCAACGCCGGACCCAGAGCATCAACCGCTCCAGCGCCACCGCGTCGCCCGTGGGGTCGGCATATTCGGTCTGAAGGTCCGGGCAGATCGCCCGCATATCCACCACTCGCGCACCAAGGCGAATACCGTTTTCGCGCGCAGGTCGATTGGCGGCGTGGATCACCGGTCCATGCGGGCCTTCGACGGCCAGCACCACCGGCAAGTCATCCGGCGGCGCGTCGCCCTGTTGCTGGCGCCACCTCTCCCACCGTTCGATTGCGAAGAAGGGCAGGTGGAGGCTCGTGATCCGGCGTCCCGTCATGGTTCAGCATCCATTCGCCCGGTGGTGCATTGCGGGCACGAAACAGCTCTGCTCGCCAACGAGGCAGATGCGGGGATTTCGGGTCGTCGGGATGCGGGGACGAGGGCAGCGAGGACAGCCGCCAGCGTTCCCGCGCGGCACTCAGGTTCGCCGCCGCCCCGCGCCGGATCAGCCAACAGGGAATGTCGTGATGTTC
>CAYFXM010000118.1:0-8429 GCA_964346965.1 uncultured Actibacterium sp.
GCGTCATCGCAACGCGATCCTCGCCCTCAAAGACCTCTTTGGGTGCTCCGATTTTCACTCTTCTATCCCTCTTCGCTTAAAATGGCGCAGCGGAGGAGGCCACGCGCCATGATGCGGTGTAACATTGTTAAGATGACTCTTACATGCAAGCACGAATGAACACGTAAACAAGTTTCGTAAAGCCACAACTGTGCGAAACTTTATTTCGCGCGCTTATGTCGCAAGTGCAGCATGCCTTTGCAAGTATTACCAAAGTCGCATGGTCAAGCTCAATTTACGTTAGGGCAAATGATTTCCGGCAAATTGGTCTCGGCTCAAATCCTGGTATGACCAAACATTATTTCACGCGCCTTTATAGGTTAGCCGAATCACCTGAGAGTTTGACTAGCTCCAACAGCCACTCCAATCTAAGCATTTCGGCAGTTCAAACACCTGCCCGTCAGTTAGAGGACGTCGCCATCCAGATCACTCTTGCCAGAAAGCAACTCGCACAGATCGGCCTTGTCGTCGCAAAGTACCAGCGAAGCGAGGCCGAAGCGTGTTACCGAGTGCTGTTCGACGCGGTCCACAAGGGTACAGCACACCACTACTCTCCCGAACAACAGGTTGCCTGGGTGCCGTCACCCGATATGCCTGCAGATTGGCCAACGTGGCTATCGGGCAATCATAGCTTCACAGCGACAAGGTTCGGTCGGGTGTTAGGGTTCATATCACTGGCTAATGACGGAAATTTGGATTTCCTATACGTAAGGCCGGATTGGCATGGCACGGGTGTCGCTGACAGTCTTTACCACCACATCGAAACTGTCGCTAAGGATCTAGAGCTGCGCGTGCTGACAACCGAAGCCAGTTTACTGGCGCAACCCTTGCTTCAGCGCCACGGCTGGGAGATCAAGGCGCGCCAGCACGTGATCCGGAACGGCGTTACCCTTCCCAATGCACGAATGGAAAAACGGTTAGCCTGAACTGAGACCGTCAACGAGACCGGAGTGGGGTTCTATAGAAGTTCGCCCCTAAGTTTCCTTTTACAGGCCCGAAATACAGCAATGCCCACCTAGGCCATCTGCCGCAACGGCTTCGGCCCGCCTTCAGCCCAGTCGTAGACCGCCTTACCAAATGCCTCGAACAAGGGCCGCGAGACGGGGTCTGTGGCGGCCTTGTATTCCGGATGCCACTGAACAGACAGGCAGAAGCCCGGCGCGTCGCGGACATAGGTCGCCTCCGGTGTGCCATCCTCCGCATGACCATCGATAACGATTTGCGCTCCGGCAGATTTGATCCCCTGCCCGTGCAACGTATTGGTCATCACCTCGGTTGCACCGAACAATTGGTGAAAGGGTCCGCCCTCGGTCAGTGTTACCCTATGGCGCAGTGCGAATTTCTCGTCGATCGTTCCGTCGGGGGGCATGCGGTGGTTCATCCGCCCCGGCAGTTCGCGAATCTCAGGATAGAGGCTGCCCCCCAAGGCGACATTGACCTCCTGAAACCCGCGGCAAATACCCAAAAATGGCTGTCCACGGTCCACCAGAGCGCGGATCAATGGCAAAGTGATCGCATCACGAGCCCGGTCAAATGTTCCGTGGGCGTTGGTCTCGGATTCACCGTACTCTTCCGGGTGCACGTTTGGCCGCCCACCAGTGAACAGAAACCCATCGCAAGTTTCCAACAACTCGGCGACCGAAACGAACCGGGGATCGGCAGGGATTAGTACGGGCAGGCAGCGCGAAACTTCGGACACGGCTTCAGAATTCATGACCCCCCCTGCATGGGCAGGGTATTCATCATTGATGAGGTGTTGATTACCGATAATGCCAACGATGGGTCGTGCCATTGGCGCTCCTTAGATACGTGCCCGCTATGTGTTCAATATAGCGAAACACGCCGGGAGGAAGAGCACAAGGGCCGCACAAACTCTGTGCAGCTCCGAGCAGTTGGGGCTACGCCTCTCCCGTCAACCCCGCGGCATCGATCCCGGCGAGAGCCGCGGTAGCATCATTGTCCGAGGTATCTCCCGTCACCCCGACCGCACCGATAATTGCGCCTTTCTTGTCCTTAACCAGAACCCCGCCCGGCACAGGGATGACTTTGCCCTCGTAGACACCGTTCACGGCGTTCATGAAATAGGCCTGTGCTTCAGCGCGGGCCATCTGCGCCTGCCCACCAATACCCAGCATCACCGCGCCAAAGGCCTTGGCCTCGGCAATCTTGAAACGCCCCGGCGCTGCGCCGTCTTCGCGTTCAAATGCCAGTGGGTGGCCACCAGCATCCACAACAATCACGGAAAGGGGCTTCAATTCCATCTCGCGGCCCTTTTCCAAGGCCTTGCGGATAATTGAACGCGCTTTGCGCAGGTTGATCTCGGCCATATCGGGCGACTCCTTCACCTTACTATCCAAGGCATGGTGCCCAACCCCTCTGGTCGCTGCAACGCTTAAACGACAGGGCGAGGAGACACAGGACGTACGACGACAATAGCCCTGCTCTTCCCATCCGAAGTCCCGCGATAGCTGTGATTGAACCCGGAATCGAAGGTAACGGTATCGCCCATCTCCAACGCGGTTACGCTGTTATGAATGTTCAATTCCACGCGCCCCTCGAGCACATGAACCATCTCTGTCCCCGCATGTCTGTGGGCGGCACTTTCCGGCGCCCCCTTGGGAAACTCCGCGATATAAGATTCTTGCCCCGGTTCAGAAACGGGATAATCGAGGCTTTCGAAATAGAAAGCTGCTGTGCCCCGAGGTGTGTTTGGCAACCGCAGCCGATCATCCTTGCGAACGACTTCCAACAACGGCCGGTCTTCGCCGGATCCAAAGAAGTGGTCTAACCCAACCCCGAAAACCAAAGCGATGCGCAGCAAGGTCGGGAGTGTCGGAAAGATCTGCCCACGCTCGATCTTGGACAACATGCCCGCCGACAGGCCCGTATGATCCCCCAATTGCGCCAAACCCAATCCTTTGGTCGTCCGAAGCGCATGAACCTTGGGGCCGATTCGGTAGGATTCAAGCCCATCGTGCAGCGTGTCGGTCAGCATTTCTCCGATCCTTTTTCCTCTGGTTCAAATTCCCCAAGCGACTTTTTCACATGGGTTAATTTTTTTTAATTTACAGCAATTTTTCTGGATACGAAAGATTTTTTCACATCAATTAAACCCCATGCCCAGTCAATTCGGGCCCCTCGAAATCGCGAAAGGCCACATCATGACCTTCAATATGTCTTTAAAGAAAATCGCCGCTGTCGCTGTCGTGACCCTCGGCACCACCTCGGCCAATGCGGGTACTCCAGACATCGTCGACACCGCTGTCGCCGCTGGAGATTTCGGCACACTGGCCGCAGCTCTGAATGCTGCCGGTCTTGTGGAAACTCTGAAAGGTGAAGGACCTTTTACCGTCTTCGCCCCAACCGACGCCGCGTTCGAGGCCCTTCCTCCCGGCACGGTCGAAACGCTTCTGAAGCCCGAGAACAGGGATCAGTTGACCGCCATTCTCACATATCATGTCGTACCCGGAAAAGTGATGTCGACCGATCTTTCCGACGGTATGAGCGCAGGCACAGTTCAGGGCAGTGATGTAATGATCAAAACCATGAACGGCGTGACGGTCGATGGAGCAAACGTAATCTCAGCTGACATCGTTGCCTCGAATGGCGTCATCCACGTGATCGATCAGGTCATTCTACCTCAGACTAAGAACTAATGGAGCTGGATATGAAACAACTGATCCTTGCATCAATCGCCGCGCTCTCTCTGTCCGCCGGTCAAGTCATCGCGGGTGGCGGAAACAGCGACAACGCCAAGGCCATGGTCGAGAATATCCAGATCAATGGGGGTAGCCTCGCCGCCGCGATCGGTGGCAGCCCCGGAGTAAGTGGCTGGGGGAACGGCGGCAGCGAGTTGACCGGCAACGGCACCGTGAACGCAGGAGACTTCGCGTCTGGAGACCGAGTCTCTGACTACGGCCAGAACAAATGACGATAGCGCGCCGGGTGACCGGCGCGCGTGTCGGGAATGAAGGCAGCGAAGGGGAACCGTAGAAACCCGGTTAAAGCGCTTAAGCCATTTGTCTACTAGGCGCCGTGCTGGCTGGCGCGAAGACGAATAACCCTGACAACGACAAAGGGAGGGCCGAGCCCTCCCTTCTTCGTTAGCTCTTCGACTTCAGTTCAAGTCGTCGCGCATGCAAAACAGGTTCGGTATAGCCCGACGGTTGCTCGACCCCACGAAAGACCAAGTCGCAAGCCGCTTGGAAGGCAATCCCGGTGAAGTCAGGCGCCATTGGTGTATAGTCTGGATCACCCGCATTCTGATCATCTACAACCGCCGCCATCTTTTGCATGGCTTCTAGAACCTGTGGCTCTGACACCACCTCGTGATGCAGCCAGTTGGCCAGCGCTTGGGAACTGATCCGGCAGGTGGCCCGGTCTTCCATCAAGCCCACGTTGTTGATGTCAGGCACCTTGGAACAACCAACCCCCTGATCGACCCAGCGCACGACATAGCCCAGAATTCCCTGCGCGTTGTTCTCGATCTCATTCTGAATTTCGTCCGCGTTCCAGTTGACGCCCGTTGCCACCGGCACGGTCAACAGGTCCTCCAACGTCCCGCGAGCGCCGCCAGCGGCCAGCTCGTCCTGCCGCGCGAGAACATCGACCTTGTGATAGTGCGTCGCGTGCAGCGTGGCCGCGGTGGGACTTGGCACCCAGGCACAGGTTGCGCCGGACTGCGGATGACCAATCTTGGCCTCCAACATTTCGGCCATCAGGTCGGGCATTGCCCACATCCCTTTGCCGATCTGCGCCCTACCCTTCAAGCCGCAGGCCAAGCCAATATCGACATTCCGGTCTTCGTACGATGCGATCCAGGCGCTGTTCTTCATCTCGCCTTTGCGGATCATCGGCCCAGCTTCCATCGAGGTGTGAATCTCGTCGCCGGTCCGATCCAGGAAACCCGTATTGATGAAGGCCACACGATGCTTGGCGGCGCGGATACATTCTTTGAGGTTGGCACTGGTCCGGCGTTCTTCGTCCATAATGCCGAGTTTCACTGTGTATTGCGGCAAACCGAGCGCCTGCTCAACAAAGCTGAAAATCTCATCAGCGAAAGCGACCTCTTCCGGCCCGTGCATCTTGGGCTTCACCACATAAACCGATCCGGTGACCGAGTTGCGCGCGCCTTCGGTCTTGTTCAGGTCGTGCATGGCGATCAGCGTTGTCACCATGGCGTCCATCAGCCCTTCGGGCACTTCGCTGCCGTCGCGATCAAGGATTGCAGGATTGGTCATCAGGTGGCCGACATTGCGGATCAACATAAGGGCTCTGCCCTTCAGGGTGGCCTCAGCCCCATCGGTCGCGGTGTAGGACACGTCATCGTTCAGGGCCCGGGTGAAAGTTTTGCCACCCTTGGCAACCTCTTCTGTCAGGTCTCCCTTCATCAGACCCAGCCAGTTTGAATAGGCCTGAACCTTGTCCTCGCCGTCGACGCAGGCAACCGAGTCTTCGCAGTCCATGATCGAACTTAGCGCAGCCTCAACAATCACGTCGCTAATCCCTGCTGGGTCAGACTGGCCGACAGGAGTTGAAGGGTCGATCACCACGCGGATATGCAGTGCATTGTTAACAAAGATCACCTCGGTTGGGGCGCCGGCGTCTCCGATATGACCAACGTTCTGAGCTGGGTTGGCGAGTGAGATGGCCGCTAGGTCGGTTACTTCTGCCCATTTTGCCCCATCGAGAGGAACAGCTTCGTCAAGGAAGGCCTTGGCCCATGCCACAACACGCGCCCCGCGTTCGGGGTCATAGCCGCCTGCAGAGGGCAAATCCCCCAAGGCATCAGTCCCGTACAAAGCATCGTATAAACTCCCCCAACGGGCATTCGCAGCGTTCAGCGCATAACGTGCATTTGTGATGGGCACGACCAGTTGCGGCCCCGGCTGGCTTGCGATTTCCGGGTCTGTCGCAGCGGTTCCAATCCTGAAATCCTCTCCCTCGGGCACTAGATAGCCAATTTCCTTCAGAAATGAATGGTAACTCTCCGGCGCGACGTCCTGCCCTCTGTGGTTTTTGTTCCAGACGTCCAGTTGCTCCTGCATCGCCTCTCGCTTTTCCAGAAGCGCCCGGTTGCGGGGACCGAAATTGTGGATCAGGTCAGACAGGCCCTGCCAAAACTCTTCAGCAACAACGCCGGTGTCGGGCAAAACCTGCCCTTCGACAAAACGGACCAGAACCTCGTCAACCTGAAGCCCTGCGCGGTTTTCACGTGTTGTCATGACTAGCCCCCTAACTAATGCTTTCCACAGCATTTAAAGCATACCATCACTGCTCGCAACTTTTTTGGTAAAAAAATATAACCAATTTACGATATTGGTCGGAGCGACGTCTTCGCGTGAGGCTCAACCACCCCTTGCCGCCAGCGCCGATGCGGTTACACCTTAACCGAACAGCAAGGAGACAAAGTATGAAAGATGCCGCCCCCCAGACGATTTGGCTAAAGGATTACACTCCGCCTGCCTATCTGATCGACAGCGTGCATCTGACCTTCACCCTCGCCCCGAGATCGACACGCGTCGTGTCGAAAATACAATTTCGCCCGAACCCTGAAGCACTAGACAAGGACTTCTTCCTGCATGGCGAGGACCTGCACCTGCTCTGGGCTAAAATTGATGGAGCGACCATATCGCCCGAACTAACTAGCGACGGCCTGACCTGCCCGGTGCCAGACGCCCCATTTATCTGGGAAGCCGAAGTCGAAATCTCCCCCGAGACAAATACCGCGCTGGAAGGGCTGTATATGTCCAACGGTATGTATTGCACACAATGCGAGGCCGAGGGTTTCCGCAAGATCACCTATTACCCGGACCGTCCCGACGTGATGGCCCCTTTCACCGTTCGCATCGAAAGCGACCTTCCGGTCTTACTGTCCAACGGAAACCCGGCGGATAAGGGAGAGAACTGGGCCGAGTGGCACGATCCATGGCCCAAACCTGCGTACCTATTTGCATTGGTCGCCGGCGAACTGGTCAACCATCCCGACCGTTTCACCACCAAGTCCGGCAAGGATGTCGAGTTGAATATCTGGGTTCGCCCCGGCGACGAGGACAAGTGCGCTTTTGGCATGGACGCGCTGAAACGCTCGATGACCTGGGACGAAGACATCTATGGCCGCGAATACGACCTCGACGTTTTCAACATCGTCGCCGTCGACGACTTCAACATGGGCGCGATGGAGAACAAGGGGCTGAATATCTTCAACTCCTCTGCGGTTCTGTGCTCGCCTGAAACCAGCACCGACGCGAACTTTCAGCGCATCGAGGCGATTATTGCCCACGAGTACTTCCACAACTGGACCGGTAACCGCATCACATGTCGCGATTGGTTCCAGCTCTGCCTCAAGGAAGGGTTAACCGTCTTCCGCGATCAACAGTTCTCGCGCGATATGCGCGGCGAAGCGGTACATCGGATCGAAGAAGTGCTGGCTCTGCGCGGTCGTCAGTTCCGAGAAGACGCCGGACCGTTGTCCCACCCGGTTCGACCGGAAAGCTTTGTCGAGATCAACAACTTCTACACGGCGACAGTCTATGAAAAAGGCGCTGAGGTCATTGGAATGCTCAAACGCCTTGTAGGCGATGAGGCTTACGCCAAGGCGTTGGATCTCTATTTTGATCGTCACGATGGGGATGCCGCGACGATTGAGGATTGGCTAAAGGTGTTCGAAGATGCGACCGGGCGCGATCTTACCCAGTTCAAGCGCTGGTATGCGCAGGCCGGAACGCCTCAGGTTCACGTGACGGACTCCTTCGAGGACGGGCGTTACACGCTCACCCTTCGCCAAGATATCCAGCCGACTCCAGGGCAGGCAGAGAAAGAACCGCAAGTGATACCGGTCGCGGTCGGCCTGTTGAATCCCAACGGCGACGAGGTGGTTCCAACCACAGTTCTGGAGCTGAACGAAACCGAGCAAAGATTTACCTTTGACGGACTTGCCGCAAAACCCACCCCCTCTCTTCTGCGCGGCTTTTCAGCGCCTGTGATCCTGCACCGCGATATGGACGATGCCGAACGTACCTTCCTGCTGGCTCATGACACCGACCCCTTCAACAAGTGGGAATCCGGACGAGCGCTGGCGAAATCCGTTTTGGTGCGGATGATCGCGGGTGGCGAGGCCGTCCCAAAGTCGTATCTCGAAGCACTTGAGGCGGTCGCGCGAGACGAGGCGCTGGAACCCGCATTTCGCGCCTTGGCGCTGGCTTTGCCCGGAGAGGATGATATGGCGCAGACACTCTTCGGCATCAGCCATACGCCTGATCCGACGGCGATATATACCGCCCGCCGCGCGCTTAGCGTCGCGATCGCCGACCACTTGTCAGCCACTCTGTCCGACCTCTACTCCCAGCTCGCTCCGGAAGGCCCCTACTCCCCGGACGCAGCCGCCGCTG
>CAYFXM010000119.1:0-8426 GCA_964346965.1 uncultured Actibacterium sp.
CCACGTTTCTCTAATGCTGATCACGCGGTGGACGCCGCTATCGCAGGCGCGGGCGTCGTTCTGGGCCGCCGTTCGATCACCATTAAAGATCTCTACGATGGGAAGCTCGTCGCCCCGTATAGACTGGCGCTGGAGACCCAGGCGCACTATCGGTTCGTCTGTCGCAAGGGGACCGAAACCCGCCCGCAAATCGCAGCATTTCTGGAATGGATTTTGGCTGAAATCGACAAGACCGCATCGGTCCACGACCAGCTGGAAATCGTCCCGGTCGAAGACCTCTCTGACCGGGACGGTTGATTAGTGTACGCTGACAGGTGCGAAGTTGTTCTCTCGCGCCATAAAAAACGCCTCTCGGCGGTTCGTGGCAAGGGCCAACGGCTCACCTTGCGCGTTGTGAACGGCAAACAGCGTTTTCGCCCCTTCGACCTGCTCTTGCACTTCTTCGGGCAGGTCTTCGACCGCAACTTCGCGGATGTAGACGATGCTGTTTTCCAGATCTTCGGAAAATTCGAATGTCGTGTTCATCTCGCCTCCTATCCTTTGTTAATCTTGATCGTTTGCACCACTGTTTCAGGAATCGCGCGGTTCAGATCGACATGCAACAGACCATGCTCCATCGTCGCGCCACTGACCTCGACCCCGTCGGCCAGCACAAAACTGCGCTGAAACTGCCGCGCGGCGATGCCGCGATGCAGGAAGACGCGACCGTTCTCCTCTTCCGCGATGCGACCGCGAATCACAAGCTGGCTGTCCTCGACCGTGATCGATAGGTCTTCCTCGCGGAAACCGGCCACGGCCAGCGTGATCCGATAGCCCGTGTCGGTCGTCTGTTCGATGTTAAACGGGGGATAGCCATCGTTCCCGGATTTGGCCGTGCGTTCCATCAAACGCTCAAGCTGTTCAAACCCCAGAAGATAGGGATGCGATCCAAGAGTATGTTTCGTCATTCCGCAAGTCCTTAAGCTAAGCGACCTGATTTCGCACGGCCCCAACAGCGGCAACCGCATTTGATTAAAATATGGGGCGCGATAGGGGGACATACAAGGCCACAATCTTTGCCTTTGAAGGCAAAGAAGCGTATGATTCTGCTATAAGAGAAAAGTAATGAGGCCATCGGTGAATATCGCCAGCGAAATGAACAGCGACGAAGTCCTGAAGATCAAGCTGGAGGTTCTGCGCCGCGAGCATCGCGATCTGGATGAAGCCATCCACGCGCTTGAAGATAAGGGCGGCGCGGCCTGCCAGTTCACGGTCAAACGGCTGAAAAAGCAGAAGTTGACGCTGAAAGACCGGATCCAGATGATCGAGGACCGGCTGACGCCTGATATCATTGCGTAAGCTCCGCATATTTGTATAGTGCCGCTTCCGAAACGACGGGGGCGTACATGACGCAAGTGAAAGTGGGCATTATCATGGGCAGTCAGTCCGACTGGCCCACCATGAAACCGGCAGCCGACATTCTGGACGAGCTTGGCGTGGCCTATGAGGCCAACATTGTCTCGGCCCATCGCACCCCCGACCGTCTATGGGACTATGGCAAGACCGCGGTGGATCGCGGCTTGCAAGTGATCATCGCCGGTGCCGGCGGTGCGGCGCATCTGCCCGGCATGATGGCCTCGAAATCGGCGTTCCGGTTCAGACCAAAGCCCTGTCCGGGGTCGACAGCCTCTATTCCATCGTCCAGATGCCCAAAGGCTTCCCCGTCGCAACCATGGCCATTGGCGCGGCGGGTGCCGCCAACGCAGGATTGATGGCGGCAGGCATCCTCGCGATCAGCGACGCCGATCTCGCCGCCCGCCTCGACAAATGGCGCGACGACCTGTCAGCCTCGATCCCCGAGGTGCCTAGTAATGACTGACGCCCTTCAGCCCGGCGCAACCATCGGCATCCTCGGCGGCGGTCAGTTGGGCCGAATGCTCTCCGTCGCAGCCTCGCGTCTTGGTTTCAAAACCCATATCTTTGAACCGGGCGCCAATCCGCCTGCAGGACAGGTTGCCGATGCGGTCACCACCGCCCCCTATGACGACACCGCTGCACTGACCGCCTTCGCGAACAGTGTCGATGTCATCACCTACGAATTCGAAAACATCCCAACCGAAGCGCTGGACACGCTTGAATCGCTCTGCCCGGTCCGCCCCGGACGAGACGCTCTGCGGGTGTCGCAGGACCGTCTGGTCGAAAAAGCCTTCCTATCAGATCTTGGCCTGAAAACCGCCCCCTTCGCAGCCGTCGACGACGAGGTCGACCTCGCCGAGGCGCTGGATGAAATCGGTGCGCCCGGTATCTTGAAAACTCGCCGCTTTGGCTATGACGGCAAGGGACAAGCCCGTATCAACGGCCCCGAGGATGCAGAGAAGGCATTGGCCGACATGGCCGGCGCCCCCGCAATTTTTGAAGGGTTTGTAAATTTCACCCACGAAGTCTCGGTCATCGCCGCCCGGTCCGCCGCCGGACAGGTTGCCTGCTTCGATCCCGGTGAAAACGTTCACAAGGACGGCATCCTGCACACAACCACTATTCCGGCAAACCTGACCGCCGGACAACGCACAGATGCGGTCCTACTGGCTGGTCAAATCCTGAACCGGTTGCACTATATCGGCGTTATGGGCGTTGAGCTTTTCGTCACCCCAACCGGCCTGATCGTGAATGAGATCGCACCACGTGTGCATAATTCCGGCCACTGGACCCAAGACGGCTGCGTTATCGACCAGTTCGAACAACACATCCGCGCCGTGGCAGGATGGCCCCTGGGCGACGGAACACGGCACTCGGACATTGAGATGCTGAATCTGATTGGCGATGACATAGGCCAAGTCGCTGAACTCTCACAGGACAGCGCGGTTGCCGTCCATCTCTACGGCAAAGCTGAAGCCCGGCCCGGTCGCAAAATGGGCCACGCCAACCGCTGGCTCCGCTCTGCCACCTAATCCCGGCGATCTCTTCATTTGGCCGAAAATATCCCGAAGAGCGCGAAGGGCTGGCCTCTCGCCGCGCCACATCGGTGACGGCGGCGAACCTAAACAGATTTCCGCGCTTTCAAAGCCGCGCTGATCGTCCCATCGTCGAGATAGTCTAGCTCGCCGCCAATTGGCACACCCTGTGCCAGCGACGTCACTGAGACCTGCCTCTCCATCTGGTCCGCGAGATAGTGGGCGGTGGTCTGGCCATCGACAGTCGCGTTCAGTGCCAAAATGACCTCTGACACGTTTTCACTTTGCAGCCGCGCCAGCAGTTGGGGGATCCCCAAATCCTCTGGCCCCACGCCGTCCAGCGCCGACAGTGTTCCGCCAAGCACGTGATACCGTCCTTTGAAGGCGCCACCACGCTCCATTGCCCAGAGATCTGCAACGTCCTCGACCACGCAGATCTCTCCTGTGGCCCGTTTGGGATCGTTGCAGATGTCACATATATCCGTGGTTCCGATGTTCCCGCAGGTTTCGCACTCCCGTGCCGTTGCCGCGACGATCTGCAGGAGATCGGCCAGCGGTGTCAGTAGCAGTTCGCGCTTGCGGATCAGGTGCAGCACCGCGCGCCGGGCCGAGCGGGGGCCAAGCCCGGGGAGCTTGGCCATCATCTCGATCAATGCGTCGATATCGCGGGTGCTGCTCATACCTTAGAACGGCAGTTTCATATCCGCGGGCAGACCCATCTCTTCGGTCAGCTTTGCCATTTCCTCGGCGCTGCGTTCCTTGGCTTTGACCTGTGCGTCCTTGATAGCTGCGAGGATCAGGTCCTCCGCGACTTCCTTTTCCGAGGGGACGAAAATCGACGGATCAATATCGAGACCAGTTAATTCGCCTTTCGCAGTGGCGGTGGCCTTAACCAAGCCCGCACCGCTTTCGCCAACGACGGTGATCGCATCCAGCCCTTCTTGCAGTTCCACCATCTTGGACTGCATTTCCTGAGCTTTCTTCATCATGCCGGCCATATCGCCAAGCGCGCCCAAACCCTTCAGCATCGGGGTATCTCCTTAGTCTTCTTCGAACGGATCCCATTCATCCTCGACCTCTGGAAGGGCGTCGACGGCCGCTTCTTGGGCGATGGATTCGGGAGTTCTGATATCGGTGATCTTCGCTTTGGGAAAGGCGTTAAAAACGGCTTTCACCAAAGGGTGTTCCTTCGCGGCGGATTCCAGTGCCAGTTGGTCCGCATCGCGTTCTTCTGCGATTGTCTTACCGCCACCGTCGGCAACAACAGAAACAGCCCATCGGGCACCGGTCCAGCCCTGCAACTTCTGTCCTAAGCGGGCGGCCAGATCGCGAGGCGCGGCTTCGGTCGGCTCAAACTCAATCCGGCCGGGCGAGAAGCTCACCAGCCGCAGGCAAGTTTCCACCTCGACCAGCAGCTTCACATCCCGGTTGGCCCGGATCAATTCAACCACTTGATCGAACCGTGCATAGCGCGCCAAGGCGTTCTCAGTCGCTGCCGCAACGGCCGTCACTGCCCCACTGCCCGATGCGCGCGGCCCACCACTTGTCGGCGGCGAGGCGATAGCCGCGCCCCCCCCGCCCGCCGCAGGCGTGGGCGTTCCGGCGTAGCCGGGGCGGCCTCCTCCCCCGCCATTCGGCGCAGGGGGCGGCATATCTTGCAGTTTCTTCACCAGTTCTTCCGGCGAGGGCAGGGTGGACACATGGGTCAGACGAATAATCGCCATCTCTGCGGCCATCATTGCGTTCGGTGCCTGTGCAATTTCTTCCAAGGACTTCAGCAGCATTTGCCACATGCGCGTCATCGCCCGCATCGGTAGCTCTGCCGCCATCGCCTGACCTCTGGATCGCTCGTCCGGGCTGATCGTCGGGTCCTCGACAGCCTCTGGCGTGATCTTAATAACCGAGATCCAATGCGTGATCTCGGCCAGATCGCGCAACACGGCCATCGGATCGGCCCCGTCTGCATATTGCGCGGCCAGTTCGTTAAGCGCCCCCGCAGCGTCGCCCTTCATAATCAAGTCGAACAGGTCCAGCACGCGGCCCCGGTCGGCAAGACCCAGCATGGCGCGGACCTGATCTGCCGTCGTCTCTCCGGCCCCATGCGAAATCGCTTGGTCCAGCAAAGAGGTCGCATCCCGCGCCGAGCCTTCGGCCGCTCGCGTGATCAGTGCCAATGCGTCGTCGGCAATCTGGGCGCTTTCGCTATCCGCGATCCGGCGCAGCATGCCGATCATGTCTTCGGGTTCGATCCGGCGCAGGTCGAAACGCTGGCACCGCGACAGCACCGTCACCGGCACCTTGCGAATTTCCGTTGTTGCGAAGATGAACTTTACATGCGCGGGCGGTTCCTCAAGCGTCTTCAACAGCGCGTTGAACGCGCTGGTCGACAGCATGTGAACCTCGTCGATGATGTAGATCTTGTACCGGGCCGAGGCCGCGCGGTAATGCACCGACTCGATGATCTCGCGGATATCGCCCACGCCGGTGCGGCTGGCGGCGTCCATCTCCATCACGTCGACATGGCGGCCCTCGGCAATCGCCACGCAATGCTCGCATTCGCCACAAGGGTCAGTCGTCGGCCCGCTGTTTCCATCCGGTCCGATGCAGTTCATCCCCTTAGAGATGATCCGAGCGGTCGTGGTCTTCCCCGTTCCCCGGATGCCTGTCATGATGAAGGCCTGCGCGATCCGGTCGGCCTCGAAGGCGTTTTTCAGGGTGCGGACCATCGCCTCTTGCCCGACAAGATCGGCAAATGTCTCGGGCCGGTATTTCCGGGCGAGGACTTGGTAACCGCTGTCGGGTGTTTCAGACATGAGGCCTCTGTTCGATGGTCTTCGGCACGTTAAGAGATGCGGCGGGAGAGGTCCAGCACCGCAAGCGGCTTACTGCGCGTCCAACTGTCCCCGGCAGTCGGCGAAGATCGTAACGCGATCGTCGAGTGACCCGACGGGGAAAGTGATCGTGTATCCGTCCAATGTAATCGAGAAGGGCGCGTCGTAGGCTCCGGCGACGGCGAGGTTGGACATCATGTCGTCCAGATCCCACGCCATAACGAAACCAGTGTAGACACCTGCCTCCGAGACCTGCGTCGGTCCGGTTGTGAAGGTGCTGCCCGAGAAGGTGACGTTGATTGGCGCCTCTTCAGCGATATCCACCAAGCGGTCGGATTGCACTGATACGGCAAAATGGTCAGAGGCCGCGAAGAAATTCATATGCGGCGAGCTGTCACCATACCAAAGCGTGCAGAATTTTCGGTCGCCTTGCTGTGACGGTTCCGCCGTTACACCCCATCCAGGCGCGGCCACGGCAGGCGAGGCGACGAAACATGCAGCGAAAACCAAATTCCGAAACATGCGCGCATCCCGTTCCTGATGTCGGTGAAAGGTGAGAGGCTGGACAACGACCCAAACGGGACTCGTTACGGCTGCTTCCTTCCGGACCTGACCGGGTTGGCGAGGCGTTTGCCCGCGCCAACCTCTCGGGGCTTTACATAATCCTCACGCGGCGGATTCGCAAGGGCGACACTGGAGCCCCACGATGCTGACACCGTCTTAAGGCGGGGGGCACAAGGTAGGGGGTAATCTTTCCGTAGGTGGCATTGCCGGTTTGCTCCTGTCCCCTATTATCCAATCGGGTGCCGATTGCACCTGAACCCTTAGTACGAGTAAGCGCAAGATAGTGGACCGGAGATGATGATATGAACAAGCAGGCATTTCTAGCGTTTGCGGGCGACGGTCTGGATCGTCGGGCAGAAATTCGTGACGCGCCCGACGAGCTGAGCAAACGGTGGTCGGAAGAGTGTATTTTGCCGCTTTGGCGCGGAAAGCCCTTGATGGCGAGCGCCGACGACAAGCCGCGCGCGCTTGCTTTTCTTGACTGTGGAAACGCGCTTGTGGCCGATCGCTTCAATAAGGCGGTTTACCTTGGAGAGGCCCATGGACGGAACTATTTCGCCGTCGATATACCGGACTGGGAGGATGCCCATTCCGAAGGACAAGGGTTTGTGGATCGGACAGAGCAGCATCACCCGGACTTGTCCGCAGCGCTAGCCTTTGCCGATCTACGTGCAAATATGACCCGGCTGACCCCGCAAGACGCCGAAATTGCAGCGACTGCCAAATCCATTCTTGGGTGGCACAAGAGTCATCGGTTCTGCGCGTGTTGCGGTCAGGAAAGCACGATATCGCAAGCTGGCTGGCGGCGCGATTGCCCTTCGTGTGGCGGACAGCATTTTCCGCGCACCGATCCCGTGGTGATCATGTTGGTTACACATGGAAACTCGGTCCTTCTTGGGCGCTCGCCGGGGTGGCCGGACAAAATGTACTCTCTGCTTGCCGGTTTCGTAGAGCCTGGCGAGACGCTTGAAACCGCCGTCCGTCGCGAGGTGGCTGAAGAAACCGGAGTTCCGGTCGGTCGGGTCGATTACCTGGCCTCGCAGCCTTGGCCGTTTCCCTCTTCGCTGATGATCGGATGTGCCGCCGAAGCGTTGGATCGCGATCTTCGAATCGATCCGAATGAGATCGAGGACGCGCTCTGGATCACTCGTGAGGATCTACTCTCGGCCCTTGCCGGAGAACACGACCGCGTGAAACCGGCCCGCTCTGGGGCGATTGCAGCCTATCTTCTGGAGAACTGGCTTGCAGAAAGATCGCCCGCGCGCGATTAAATGGATTGGCCACCTGACGGGTTACCACCCACGTTCTTGATCGACACATGAAGTTTTCGACGCGCGAAGATATTGCTGCCCCGATTGCGGAGGTATTCGAAGCCCTGACGGATTTCGAAACCTACGAGCGTGCCGCCCTGCGTCGTGGAGTGGACGTGATTCGTGTGGATGACCTGCCATCAAATGGAGTCGGACAGTCGTGGCAGGCCGAATTCCGCTTTCGTGGCCGGACCAGAAAACTGAGGGCGACGGTAACCGACTTTGTCGCGCCGCAGATAGCCGTGATCGAGTCGCGTAGCGACGGGCTGCATGGGGCGGTTACGATCGAACTCGTAGCGCTGTCGGCATCGGACACGCGGCTGTTTCTGCAGTTCGAGATGCGCCCGAAGACATTCACCGCCCGCGTGTTTCTGCAATCACTCCGCCTCTCGAAGGCGGCGTTAACCCGCCGCTTTAAAAACAGCGTGACGAATTATGCACGCGGGCTGGAGCATCGGCTGCGCGTTCACAGCTGACGCCGTTCAACGAAGGCGGTCAGCAGGGTAGACACCCAAGATTGTCATCTCGGACGTGAAGTACTCCAACTCTTCCAATGCCAACTGGACGCTTTTATCTTCCGGGTGGCCCTCGATATCCGCGTAGAACTGTGTTGCTGAGAAAGATCCGCCGACCATGTAGCTTTCCAGCTTGGTCATGTTGACCCCATTGGTCGCGAAACCACCTAGTGCTTTGTAGAGTGCGGCGGGGATGTTGCGAACGCGGAAAACGAAGCTGGTCATCATCTTGCCATCGCCCCTGCGCGAATGATCCGGTTCCGGAGCCATCACAAG
>CAYFXM010000120.1:0-8231 GCA_964346965.1 uncultured Actibacterium sp.
ATGGCTCGACCTTCATCGCTGTTCACAACCCGCCGCTCCGCATGATCATTGTTGGTGCGGTTCATATCGCACAGCCCCTTGTGACCATGGCGCGTCTGGCGGGATATGACCTAACCCTTGTCGATCCACGTGAGGCTTTTGGCTCCGACACACGCTTCCCCGGCGAAACCATTCTGCACGACTGGCCAGACGAGGCATTGGCCCGGATCGGTCTGGATGCGCGCACTGCCGTTGTCACGTTAACGCACGATCCCAAACTGGACGATCCTGCGATCCAGTCAGCGCTGGCCTCTGACGTGTTTTACCTCGGATGCCTCGGTTCAACGCGCACCCACGCAAAGCGCGTATCACGCTTGAAAGAGGCCGGAGTGACCGAGGAACAGATGGCGCGTATCCATGCCCCGGTTGGGCTGGATATCGGCGCGAAATCCCCTGCCGAGATTGCAGTGTCGATCATGGGCCAAATCACGCAATGCCTGAGGCGCGGCGGATGAAATTCGGACCGGTTGAAACCGCAAAGGCTGAAGGCGCGATTCTCGCTCACTCCTTGAGGGCAGGGGGCGAGCTTGTGAAAAAGGGCACCGTTCTGGACGGTAATCTCGTGCAGCAAATCCAGTCTGCCGGTATCGAAGAGCTGACCGTCGCAAGGCTCGAACCGAATGACGTCGCCGAGAATGAAGCCGCTTCGAGACTGGCGAATTCTATTGTTCCGTCGCCCGACGAGGCCGGGCTAAAACTGTCCCACGCTTTTACCGGGCGGGTTAACTTGCATGCGGCCCAAAAAGGTGTGGTCGAGCTAGACGCAGAGGCCATCCATCGACTGAACGCCGTGCACCCAGAGATCACCTTGGCGACCCTGCCACCCTTGATGCGCGTGCATGAGGGTCTTTTGGTGGGAACGGTCAAAATCATCGGCTACGCAGTGCCTGAAGACGCCCTCAGAAAAGCCTGTTCTGAAGCCGAAAGCGCCTTGCGGGTTCGTCCGGTTTCCCGTCGCAGCGCTAGCCTACTGCTGACCGAAGTACCGGGGCAAAAGCCAAGCATTTCGGCCAAGGCAGAGAAGGTGATCGGCAACCGTCTTGCGGCTTTGGGCATCGAATTGACCGAGGTGCGTGTCGTGCCACATCAAGTGAATGACATGGCTGCTGCCCTCGATGAACTGGACGGAGAAATGTCGTTGATCCTGACCGGATCGGCCACTTCGGATACAATGGACACAGGGCCAGAATCGCTGCGGCAGGCCGGTGGCGTCGTGGAACGGTTTGGCATCCCCGTTGATCCGGGCAACCTCTTGTTCCTCGGCATACTTTCCGGTCGCCCCGTGATCGGATTGCCGGGTTGCGCACGGTCGCCCGCTCTTAATGGGGCCGACTGGGTGCTGGAGCGTGTGGCCTGTGGGCTGGAGATTTCGGCGGATGATTTCGCCCGTATGGGAGTCGGCGGTTTGCTCAAAGAAATCCCATCTCGGCCCCAACCACGCGAAGTTACGACCAAAGCATAGCGGTCTATACGACCAAAGGACCATGAGATTTCGGCCCTGCCTAGGTTCTCAAGAAACGCCTTCCGTGGTTAAATTTTCGCAAGAATTTTCCGGGAGGACCAACTCAAATGTCAAACGTATCAATGACCGTGAACGGCAAGGCCGTTTCCGGAGATGTCGAGGGGCGCACACTGCTATCGCAGTTCCTGCGCGAAAACCTACGCCTGACAGGCACCCACGTAGGCTGTGACACCAGCCAGTGCGGTGCCTGCGTCGTTCACGTGAATGGCGAGGCCGTGAAGTCATGCACCATGTTCGCCGCCGATGCGGAAGGAGCGGACGTCACCACCGTTGAGGGCATGGCCAATGCCGATGGCTCGCTTGGCACCATCCAGGCTGCGTTCCAAGAGCACCACGGCCTGCAGTGCGGTTTCTGCACGCCGGGCATGGTGATGTCGGCGGCAGCCCTGCTGAAGGACAACCCCAAACCGACCGAGGCAGAGATCCGTCACTACCTCGAAGGCAACCTGTGCCGCTGCACCGGTTACCACAACATCGTCAAGTCGATCATGGCCGCTTCGGGTCAGGACGTCAGCAACATCGCAGCCGAGTAAGGCGCGTTTCATCTCTTTTGGGAGGATATTAAATGCCGAAAGATAATGGCATTGGCGCCAGCCCCAAACGGCGCGAAGATGTCCGGTTTTTGACCGGCAAAGGTAAATACACGGACGACATCCAACTGCAGGGTCAGGCCTATGCTTGGTTCGCACGCTCTGACGTCGCCAACGGTGTAATCAAGTCAGTCGACACCAGCGCGGCGGAAAGCATGCCGGGCGTTCTGGCTATTTTCACCGGCGAGGATTTTGTCGAGGTTGGCGGCAACCCCGCAGGTTGGGCGATCAACAGCCGTGACGGCACTCCGATGCACGAACCCAAGCGCCCGGTACTGGCGCATGGCAAAGTGCGCCACGTGGGTGATGCCTACGCAGCGGTTATCGCAGAAACCATCGAACAGGCTCGCGACGCAGCAGAAGCGATCGAGATCGAGATCGACGAGCTTCCGGCAGTTGTGAACATGGCCGATGCCGTGGGCAGCAGCAATCTGGTCCACGACGAGATCGGCACCAACGTCTGCTTCGACTGGGGTTGGATCGAAGACAACCGCGAGGCCGTTGACGAGGCGATCAAGAACGCCCCGCACGTCACTACGCTGGAACTGATCAACAACCGCGTCGTTCCCAACGCGATGGAGCCCCGTGCATCCACCGCGAATTATGATCCGGGCACCGACGAGTACACCCTGTACACCACGTCGCAGAACCCGCACCTGACGCGTCTTCTGATCTCGGCCTTCGTTATGGGGATCCCCGAGAACAAGCTGACCGTGATCGCGCCTGACGTTGGCGGCGGCTTCGGTTCGAAAATCTACCACTACGGTGAAGAAGCGCTGGTTCTGGCGGCTGCCAAGAAACTGGGCCGTCCGGTGAAATGGACTGCAACCCGCTCGGAAGCCTTCATGACCGACGCGCATGGCCGCGACCACGTCACCAAGATCGAGCTGGCCTGCGACAAGGAAGGCAACTTCCTCGCGTTCCGCACCGAAACCATGGCCAACGTTGGCGCCTACCTGTCGAACTTTTCGACTGCGACGCCAACCTTCCTGCACGGTACGCTGATGGCCGGTACCTACACGGTTCCGAATGTCTATGTGAACGTGAAGGCGGTTTTCACCAACACCGCACCGGTTGACGCCTATCGCGGCGCAGGCCGCCCCGAGGCGACCTATTCGATCGAACGCGTCATCGACAAATGTGCTGATGAGCTGGGCATCGACCCGATCGCGATCCGCCGCAAGAACTTCATCCAGCCGGATCAGTATCCGTACACCACCCCGGTGGGCCTGCAGTATGACATCGGCAACTACGACGCGCTGATGGACACGCTGGAAACCCGTCTGGATGTGGCTGGCTTTGAAGCGCGCCGCGCCGAAAGCGCCGCCAATGGCAAGCTGCGTGGTCTGGGCATCAACTCCTACATCGAGGCTTGCGGCATCGCGCCGTCGAACCTTGTGGGTCAGTTGGGCAGCCGCGTAGGCTTGTATGACGCCGCGACCGTCCGGGTGAATGCCACGGGCAATATCTCGGTGATGGTTGGTGCACACAGCCACGGCCAAGGCCACGAAACCGTGTTCCCGCAGGTCGTCGCAGAGATGCTGGGTATCGACGAAGCGTCTGTGGACATCGTCCATGGTGACAGCTCGAAAATCCCCTTCGGCATGGGCACCTACGGTTCCCGCTCGCTGGCGGTCTGTGGCTCGGCTGTGGTCCGCGCTACCGAGAAGATCATCAACAAGGGCAAAAAGATTGCGGCCCATATGTTGGAGGCTTCCGAGGCGGATATCGAGCTCGTCGATGGTCAGTTCACCGTTGCAGGCACCGACAAGGCGGTTGGCTTCGGCGATGTGGCTCTGAAGGCATATATCCCGCACGAGTTCCCGCTGGAGGACATCGAACCCGGCCTCGAAGAGACCGCGTTCTATGACCCTGCGAACTTCACCTACCCGTCGGGTGCCTATGGCTGCGAGGTCGAGGTCGATCCCGAAACCGGAAAGGTAGACATCATCAAGATGGTTGCCTGTGACGACTTCGGTAACGTTGTGAACCCGATGATCGTTGAAGGTCAGGTTCAGGGCGGTCTGGGTCAAGGTATCGGCCAGGCACTGCTGGAAGTTGGCGAGTATGACGCTGACGGTCAGTTGGTGAACGGGTCCTACATGGACTACGCCATGCCGCGCGCCGATGACATGCCCGCGATGGTTGTCGACCACTCCAACGGTACTGCCTGTACGCACAACCCGCTTGGCGTCAAAGGCTGCGGCGAGGCCGGTGCAATCGGGTCGCCACCCACCGTGGTCAACGGTGTTGTCGACGCCCTGCGCCGCGCAGGTCATGATGTAACGCATATCGAAATGCCACTGTCGCCGTCGCGCGTCTGGGCAGCGATGAACGGGTAAGGAGGATCATCCCATGTATGCATTTGATTTCGAACGCCCGAGCACTGTAGCCGAAGCTGTCGCAGCGCTGTCTTCGGAAGGCGCACAGGCACTGGGTGGGGGGCAAACCCTCATCCCGACCCTGAAACAGCGTCTGGCCTCGCCTGAAAAGCTGGTCAGCCTCAGCGGTATCGCGGAAATGAAAGGCGTCAGCGCCGATGGTGGCAATGTCACCGTTGGCGGAGGCACCAACCACGCCACCGTTGCGGCAGAGGCCTCGGCCTATCCGGCTCTGGCCGCTCTGGCCAGCAACATCGGTGATCCGGCGGTCCGTTCACTCGGCACCATCGGTGGCTCGCTGGCCAACAACGACCCGTCAGCATGCTATCCGGCTGCTGCTCTGGCGTCGGGCGCGACCATTGTGACCAACAGCCGCGAGATCGCGGCGGACGACTACTTCCAGGGCATGTTCACCACCGCTCTGGACGAAGGTGAGATCATCACCGCCGTCCGCTTCCCGGTTCCCGAGGCCGCGAACTATCAGAAGTTCGACCAGCCAGCCTCGCGCTTTGCGCTGGTCGGTGTCTTCGTCGCCAAATATGCGGACGGGGTTCGTGTGGCAGTCACCGGCGCCTCGGAAGAGGGCGTGTTCCGTTGGGCGGAAGCCGAAGCTGCGCTGAGCGCAAACTTCAGTGCCGACGCAGTGGCGGGCCTGTCGGCCTCTGCTGACGGTCTGATCAGCGACCTGCATGGCTCTGCCGAATACCGCGCGCACCTGATCGGTGTGATGACCAAGCGGGCGGTTGCGGCCGCGTCGTAAGGCAACCAAATGACAAGAAAGGCGCGTCCCGACCGGGCGCGCCTTTTGATTTGTCAGAACTGCTGATTGTCAGTCGGGTTTGCGCGCAACAAAGTCGATAAGCGCGGACATGCCAGAGTGACCGCTTCCTTCCTGAATCTCATGCTCATAGGCGCGGCGCTCTAGAATTTCCCAACCTTCAAACTCTGCCGTCAGCAGGTCTTCCGTGTACATGTTCACGGGGTTGCCTGGACCACCCGTACCGTACTCCACCTGTTTCGGTGTATAGCCGTGGATCAGGATCAGACCGCCGGGATGCACGGCTCGCTTCATTCCGTCAAAGATCGCCTTCCGCCCCTCAGGCCCGACGAACTGGAAGAAGATACCCACGACCAGATCGAACTGCTCGGACCAGTCATAGGTCAGCACGTCGGTCTGCCGGAAGTCGACCGCCACCTGCCTGTCCTGCGCCAGTTGTCGCGCCTTGGCGATGGCCGAGGGGGCGAATTCCAGCGCGGTGACCGTCAGCCCTTGCTGAGCCATCCAGACAGAGTTGCGCCCCTCACCGTCGGCGACCGATAAAGCCGTTGAACCTGGGGTGAAGTACTTGGTGTGCGTGGTCATGAACCGGGCGGGTTCGGTGCCAAAGACGAACTCTTCCGTGGCAGAAAATCGTTCTTCCCACATAGACAGGCTCCTATCAGATCGAGGGCTGGCCGCATCCTGCCCCGTCCTGACGAGGGACGACAGTCCCAATTTACCACCTGCGCCCGGAGAATTGCGCTGCACGATCGTATGTACCGGTTCTGCACGGGTTCTGCAGGCATTCTGCATCACAGTTTTGGGCAAACAAAAACGCCCCCGAAATCGGGGGCGTTGGAATTCAAACTGGATCGACTTACTTCGGAAGCGGCCCTATCATCATGACCATCTGGCGGCCTTCCATCTTCGGCATGTTCTCGATCTTGCCGATTTCTTTGACGTCCTCTGCCACACGTTCCAGCAGTTCGCGACCAAGGTTTTGGTGCGCCATCTCACGGCCGCGGAAACGTAGGGTGACTTTCACCTTGTCGCCGTTCTCGAGAAACTTGAACACGTTGCGCATTTTGACGTCATAGTCATGCGTGTCGGTGTTCGGACGGAACTTGACCTCTTTGACCTCGATGACCTTCTGCTTCTTGCGGGCCTCGGATTCACGCTTCTGCTGTTCGTATTTGAACTTGCCGAAGTCCATGATCTTGCACACGGGCGGCGTCGCGTTGGGCGAGATTTCAACCAGGTCCAGACCGGCTTCATCCGCCAGATCCATGGCTTTACGAGGGTGTACAACACCCAGGTTTTCGCCTTCGGCACCGATGAGTCTGACTTCTGGCGCCCGGATACGGTCGTTTACACGGGGGCCGGTGTCGCGCTGCGGAGGCGCATTATGAGGTCTGCGGGCTATGGTCTCTTTCCTTCTGAGATTTCGGGGTGCGCGAAAAATAGACGTGGCAGGCCCGTCTTTCAAGCCGATAGTCTTTGCTCTTCACGGAGCGCTGCTTTGAACCTATCAAGGGGGTTAAATGCGAAACTATTCCCCCTTATTGCGCAATAGGTCTGCGGGTATCTCATCGGAGCTTTTGTTTTGAATAAGGGGCACTTTGATGTCGAAACCCACAATCGCAATTCTCATTTTGATCGCTTTGGCCGCGGGGGGCTATTTTTGGATGCAAGGGCAACCAGCCGAGCCCGAGGCGCCAATGGAAGCTAAGGAACCCGTGAAAGAGCAGCCGTCCGAGGAAGAAACCAAAATGGAGGAGGTGGCCCAAGAGGCTGCTGAAAAGCTTGAAGAGGCCAGCGAAGAGATGAAAGAGGCTGCGGAAGAAGCCAAGGAAGCTGTCTCCGACGCGGTGAACGAGGCTGAAGAGGCAGTTCAAGACAAGGTCGAAGAGGCACAGGAAGCCGTTCGTGACGCATTGAAGCTCGATAGCGAGGATGCGCCTGCGGCAACAGAGGACGCCGCGAATGCTATTGACGGTACCGCGTCGGCAGCGGATAGCGTGGGCGAAGCCACTGAAGCTGCTGCGAGCGAAGCAACTGAACTCCCTGATGCGTTGACAGTGGAAGGTTTTAACGCCGAAGAAGCCAGTAAGCTGGTAGACGGTGCCGGGTTGGACCAACTCAAGGCAAGTGCTTTGAAGGCGTTGTTAACGAAGGCTGCCGACAATCCGGAACTTTTGGAAGGTACACTGGAACAAGTGCGCAAGGCACTGGGTCTATAGAACCGGCATGATCTGGATTGCCGTGCGTGATCTGCACGGCAATCCCTTGTTCTTCGCTATCAAAGTGGTTGTTGCCGGGAAATAGTTCTACTATCAGAGGGAATTGCGCCCCGAATCCAGAACTATTTCCTAGGGTTGGACATGACCATCAACCTCGACGCCATAGACAAGAAGATCCTGAACGAGCTCCAGCAAGACGCTGCGCAGTCCTTGGATGAGATTGCCCGGAAAGTGGGTTCATCTAAAACGCCCGTCTGGAATCGCATTCGAAAATTGCGCGAGGCGGGGGTGATAAAAGGGCAAACAGCACTGCTGGATGCCGAATCTCTGGGATTGGAAGCGTGCTTTTTTGTCCTTATCCGTACCTCAGAGCACGACTCGGAATGGCAGAACAAATTTCTGGAAACGCTGAATGCCCGCCCTGAAGTTCTGGAGGCGCATCGTTTGGCAGGGGACATCGACTACATCCTGAAAGTACGTGTCCCAAACGCCAGAGCCTATGACGCCTTCTACCAAGCGCTGATTGCTGAAGTGAAAATTCACAACGTCACTGCGCTTCTTTCAATGGAAGAGATCAAAGCGACGACGGTTTTGCCGATCACTTTGTGACCTTGTGCAGGTAGTGGTTCGTAGCCTGTTGCCAACACTGGATTATTCGTGCCGCGTTTCATAGGCTGAATTCGCCTAAGAGGGAGCGCC
>CAYFXM010000121.1:0-8120 GCA_964346965.1 uncultured Actibacterium sp.
GGTTTTCAGCGATTGGGCGGTTGCCTCACGCGGGGCCATGATCTGGAACTTGTCGGCAACGCCGGCTTCTTCCAGTGCAGGCTTTACGTATTCGATCAGCTGTGCATCGTGGGCGCGGTCAGCGTTCAGCCAGAAGATGGCTTCCGAACCGGTCAGGCGCTGACGGTCCATGGCCAGCTCGATCCAGTTCAGGATCGGTGCTTTCTTCACGGTGCAGGAACGCCAGATGTCGTTGGCTTCTACGTCGTGGCTGAGCAGGACGTCGCCATTGGCCGCAACAACGCGGATGGTGCCGTCT
The DNA here is from genome assembly GCA_964346965.1 of uncultured Actibacterium sp. Lineage (GTDB taxonomy): Bacteria > Pseudomonadota > Alphaproteobacteria > Rhodobacterales > Rhodobacteraceae > Actibacterium_B. The sequence continues at coordinate 299 of CAYFXM010000121.1, forward strand.
GCGGGTGCTTCAAAAGTGGTCGGGTGCGAGCCGTACTCTTCCGCTTTCTGCGCCATCAGGCCGACGTTGGCGACGGAACCGGCTGTGGTTACGTCCAGCGCGCCGTTGGCTTTGAAGAAGTTGATCGCTTCGTCATAGACCGGGGCGTAGCAGCGGTCAGGGATGACACAGTTGCTGTCGCCCTTGGCACCGGATTCGTCCCAGCCCTTGCCGCCTGCGCGGATGATGGCCGGCATAGAAGCGTCGATGATGACGTCAGACGGGACGTGAAGGTTGGTGATGCCTTTGTCGCTGTCGACCATGTACATGGACGGGCGGTCCAGCGCGGCGATCTCTGCCTTGATCTCGGCGGCGTTGTCCATGCCGTCGATGACGGCCAGAACGGCTCCCAGACCCGAGTTCGGCGAACCACCGGCGGCGGCAATCGCTTCACCGTGCTTGTCCCAGACCGGGCCCAGCCAAGCTTTGACGCCGTAACCGAAGATGATCGGGTCCGAGACCTTCATCATGGTGGCTTTCAGGTGCAGCGAGAACATGGTGCCGTCGGCCTTGGTGTCTTCAATCGCTTCAGCCATGAAAGAGGCCAGTGCTTTGACCGACATGAAGGTCGCGTCAGCAACGGTGCCTTCTTCCAGCGGCCAGCCATCTTTCAGGGCAGTGACAGCGCCGTCTTTGGCCACGAATTCGATTTTCGCGTCGCCGGCTTGGGCGGCGGTGATGGTGGTCGACTTTTCGTTTGCGAAGAAGTCATTGCCCGACATGGACGACACTTTGGTCTTGCTGTCCGCAACCCATGCGCCCATCGAGTGCGGGTTCGCCTGTGCAAAGTTCTTCACCGCGCGGGCCGAACGACGGTCCGAGTTACCTTCACGCAGAACCGGGTTCACGGCCGAACCCTTGATGGCGTCATAGCGGGCTTTGATCGCCGCTTCGTCGTCATTGGCCGGGTTTTCGGGGTAGCTGGGCAGGTCGTAGCCTTGACCTTGCAGTTCGGCGATCGCAGCGGACAGCTGCGGGATTGATGCCGAGATGTTCGGCAGCTTGATGACGTTTGCGCCGGGTGTTTTCACCAGCTCGCCCAAGGCGGCCAGATCGTCCGACTGACGCTGTTCGTCGGTCAGGTTCTCGGGGAAGGTGGCGATGATGCGGCCTGCCAGCGAGATGTCCGGAGTGCCAACGGTGATGTCAGCCGCAGCAACGAACTTGCGGATGATCGGCAGAAAGGATGCCGACGCAAGCTCGGGAGCTTCGTCTACAATTGTATACAATAGATCGGGAGTTTTGTTTTCAGCCATCGTCTCTTCCCTTTTTTCCGATGTCGGATGTGAATGCCGCGGCAGTGCGGTCAAGAGTTTCGATTAGGTCCTGGGTGCCGTCGCAGACTTGGGTGCCACAGGGACTCGGTCGGATTTAACCTCCCTTCGCCTAGAACAGTTGACCGAAATTATCAACCGGGGAAGAGCTTCATAAGCGAGGCATTTTGACCCTTTTCATCGGGAAAAACCCGAATCTATGGCTGTTTGGCGACGGAGGCCTTCTTAGGAGATGAATTTTTAGCGGATCGGAGTGAGCGCGGGTAAGTACTTAAAGAGTAGCAATGAGGCGTTTTTCTGATGAAGCACGCCTAGCTGAAGCATAGGAAAGTCAGATGGTCCGCGCCCGATTTTTTTTGGCTTTTACCGCATTCAGCCGCTCCAGCTTCGACCGACTTGTTTGGCGAGGACTGATCTGTGATCCTAAGCAAAACCCGACGTGGGGAAATTGGGGGGATACATGCAGAACAAGGTTGTCACGGCGGCTGACGCAGCGGCGTTGATCAAGGACGGCGACACCGTCACCACTTCGGGTTTTGTCGGGATCGGGGTGCCAGATGGCGTACTTTCTGCGGTCGAGCAACGGTTTCTGGAATCGGGTGCTCCGCGCGATCTGACCTTGTTCTTTGCCGCCGGGCAGGGCGATGGCGGCGAGCGGGGGTTAAATCACCTCGGCCACGAAGGTCTTTTGAAACGTGTAATTGGAGGACACTGGGGGCTGATCCCTAAAGTCGCCAAGCTTGCCATCGACGGCAAGATCGAAGGCTGGAACCTGCCGCAGGGCTGCATCAGCCAGCTTTTCCGAGACATCGCTGCGGGCAAGCCGGGGATGCTTTCGAAGGTGGGGCTGGAGACATTTGTTGATCCCCGCCAAGGAGGTGGACGGATCAACGACATCAGCACCGACACATTGGTAGAACTGATGGAGGTCGGTAACGAAGAGGTCCTGTATTATCACGCGCAGGTTCCGACGGTCGCTTTGCTTCGGGGCACGACCGCAGATGAGAACGGCAACATTACCATGGAGCGCGAGGCCCTGGTTCTCGACAACCTCGCCCAGGCGATGGCTGTCAGAAACAACGGTGGGGTGGTGATCGTACAGGTCGAGCGCGTGGCCCGGGCCGGTACATTGCCTGCGCGCGAGGTGGTGATCCCCGGAATTCTCGTAGATGCAGTGGTTGTTGCTGAGCCTGAAAAACATCCCCAAACCTATCGCACGGCCTTTTCGCAGGCATTCACCAATCGCATTCGCCCACCGGAGAGCGAAACCCCCCCGATGGCGTTGGATGCCCGCAAGGTCATCGCGCGCCGCTGCGCGTTCGAACTTCCGGTCAACGGTGTTGTTAACCTTGGTATCGGTATGCCCGAAGGTGTCGCAGCAGTTGCGGCCGAAGAAGGGTTATTGCAGCATGTCACGCTGACCGCCGAACCCGGTGTCGTGGGAGGCCAGCCAGCTTCAGGGCTGGATTTCGGTGCCGCGGTGAATACCGATGCGGTCATCCCACAAAATAACCAGTTCGATTTCTATGATGGTGGCGGTCTGGATATGGCTTGCTTGGGCCTTGCGCAGGCCGATGGTGTTGGCAACGTGAATGTTTCGCGCTTTGGCCCACGGCTTGCCGGGGCGGGAGGGTTCATCAATATCTCGCAAAACTCCAACGCCGTTGTCTTTGCCGGGACCTTCACCGCTAAAGGGCTGGAGATCGAGATAGCCGAAGGAGCGCTTTCAATTCAGCGAGAGGGGGCCAATCGTAAATTCCTGACCGAGGTCGAACAGATCACCTTCTCTGGCGCTCGTGCCGCGCGGTTAGGACAACCGGTTCTCTACGTAACAGAACGATGCGTGTTTGAACTTCAGGCAGGGGGCCTCAAATTGACCGAGATCGCGCCAGGTGTGGATCTGGATCGCGATATCCTTGCCCATATGGACGTGCGCCCCCATATCGACGAACTGCGCGAGATGGACCCGCGCATCTTCCGCGATGAAGAAATGGATCTGCGGGTTGATCTATTGCATCTGGATTTGCCAGAGAGGATAGCGCTCAATCCGGAACTCAATCACCTGTTCCTAAATTTCGAAAAAATGCGGGTGCGCAGCATCGACGATGTCGACATGGTCGGCAAGGCAGTCGAAGCGATTTGCGCGCCACATGGTAAACCGGTCGAAGTGCTGGTGAACTACGATGACTTCCGCATCGACGATGATTTGGTTGGTGAATGGGCGTCAATGGTCAAGGCGATGGACGAAAAATACTATTCGACCGTTACGCGTTATGCGGGATCAGCCTTCATGAGAATGAAACTGGCCGAAGCATTCCCCGACGAACGCCCACATATCTTTGAGACGCGTGAACAGGCACGGCGTTACCAGAACCAGGTCTGAGCGAGCCGGGGTTAATCCGGCTGCCACTCCCATGGGCGGGTGTATTCGCCAAGCAACTTGGTGATCGCCGCTTCGTCCACGTCGTCTTCAAGTTTGATAAGCTGCGCGACGAGGCCACGCTTCTTGTCTTCAATCACCTCGGCGACCTCGACTGCATGTCCAGCCTCCATCAAAGCGTTGTTGTAGACCCGGGTAATGGCACGCTTTCGCAGCTCCGGTTTGAACACTTTGCCAACGGCGGTTTTGGGCAGTTCGGAGAGGATCTCCAGATGCTTTGGGGTCGCGGCGCGTTCGTGGATATGGACCTTGGCGTATTCCATCAACTCCTCGACCGAAGTCTCCGCCCCGTCGATTAGTTCCACATAGGCGCAGGGTAATTCTCCCGAGAAGGCGTCAGGCTGGCCGATCGCCCCGACAAAGGCCACGTGCTTATTGCCAGCCAGTGCCTCTTCGATCTCGGCAGGGTCAATATTGTGGCCACCACGAATGATCAGATCCTTTGCCCGACCGGTGATGTACAGATAGCCTTCTGCATCCAGTCGTCCGAGGTCGCCAGTTCGCAAATATCTGCCCTCCGCAAACAGGCCGATGTTCTTGTCGCCCTCGGTGTAGGTGGCACCGGTCAGGACGCCAGGGTTGGTCAGGCAGATTTCACCCACTTCGTCGACGTCGCACTCGTGCGTGACATTTCCTGAGTCATCGCAATTCAGAATGCGGACCTCGGTATAGGGAAACGGAACGCCAACGGAGCCGATTTTCTTTTCACCCGAGGGCGGATTACAGGACACAAGGCAGGTTGCCTCGGTCAGGCCATAGCCTTCGACAATCGTGACGCCAGTGGTTTCTTCGAACCGTTTGTACAGCTCGATTGGCAATGGGGCAGATCCCGAAAAAGCAGTTTCCAGCGACGACACATCGGCATCGACCGGACGCTGCATGAGTGCCGCAATCGCAGTGGGTACTGTGATGATGAAGGTAATTTGCCAGCGTTCGACCAGCTTCCAGAAGTTGTCGAATACGCCATCGCCCCGATAGCCAGCCGGGGTCGGGAAAACCACATGCGCACCAGACGCGATCATCGACATAAGGATCACATGGCAGGCAAAAACGTGGAATAGGGGCAGAGGGCAGATGATGTTGTGTTCGGGTTCAAACAACAACGTGTCGCCAATCCAGCCGTTATAGATCATCCCCTCGTGCGTATGCTGCGCCACTTTCGGCATGCCCGTCGTACCGCCAGTGTGAAAATAGGCGCCGACTCGGTCCCCGGACGGCTCTTCGAAAGTCAAATAATCGGAGGGATATTTTTCGATCAACGCGTTGTAATCATAGATGTCCACGTGCTGCGCCTTCTCGAATTTGGGGCGTAGCAGGGGAACGATCCAGCTCTTTGGTGGTGTCAGGTAACGCTTGAGGTCGATTTCCAGAATCGTGGTTACATTGGGGGCATGCTCCACGGCCTCGGCGACCTTTTGGGGCAGATCCGTCTTGGGGAAGGCTCTAAGCGTAACCACCACCTTGGCGTTGGTCTCACGCAGGATGGCCGATATTTGCTCGGGCTCCAGCAAGGGATTAATTGGATTGGCGATGCCTGCGGTCATGCCTCCCAACAGGGTTGTGACGGTTTCCAGGCAGTTGGGAAGGATATAGGCGACAACGTCATCTTTACTGATGCCCAAATCGCGAAACATGTTGGCGGCCTGCGTAGTCTGCGCGTGTAGCTGATCCCAGGTCAGGGTTTGCGCAGGATCCTTGGGGCCGGAGGTAATCTGATAAGAGACCGCATTTCGCGCGCCGTGCTTGGCCTTGGTGCGGCTCAATAGACCGTAGACCGTGGACGGCAGATCGCGTTCGGCCCAAGTCATTTCCTTCTCGATCGCATCACGATCGGATTTCGACGCAAAAACGCCCATAGTCTGATCCTCCCCTCCGCACGGTTTCCTCCGGCGGTTTGCGGAAAAGATGCGCGGGATTGCTGTGCACTGCAAGCGGCAGCAGAGGTTTTACGCTGCGTAAAATTCTTGGGGACGTCGCGTTCACACTTACGGCGCAGCGATCAGGCAGCTTGCTCGCCGTCTGTAAATTGCAGCTTGGCGAGGCTGGCATACAACCCGCCCTCGGCAACTAGTGCGTCATGAGAGCCCTCGGCGACGATCCGACCTTCATCGAAGACAACGATCCGGTCAGCCTTTTTCACGGTCGCGAGACGGTGTGCCACGATGATCGTGGTGCGGTCCTGCGCCAGTGCGTCAACGGCAGTCTGCACAGCCCGCTCGCTTGCGGCGTCCAGCGCCGACGTTGCTTCATCCAACAAGAGGACCGGCGCGTCACGCAGGATAGCGCGGGCCAGCGCAATGCGCTGTTTTTGACCGCCGGACAGCATCACTCCGCGTTCTCCAACGTAGGAATCGTACCCCTCCGGCAGCTTCGACAAGAACTCGTGCGCGGCGGCGGCCTTGGCGGCGGCCTCGACCTCTGCGTCACTTGCCTCGGGGCGGCCAAACCGGATGTTCTCGCGCGCGGTGTCAGCGAAAATCACCGGATCTTGCGGAACCAGTGCCATGTGCTGGCGGAAGGCGCTGCGCTCAAGATCCGTCAATGGAGTGCCGTCCAGTGAGACAATTCCATGATCCGGATCGTAAAAACGAAGCAACAGCTGAATGATCGTCGATTTACCCGCGCCCGACGGGCCGACCAACGCCACCGTTTCTCCCGGTGCGATTTCCAGCGAAACGCCGTTCAGCGCCGCATGGGTTGGCCGGGTTGGATAGTGGAACGTCACCTCTTTGAAGGACAGCGCACCGGTAACCTTGGCCGGAAGCGTGGCCGGGTTTACAGGATCCATAACGGAGTCCTTGGCGTTCAACAGTTCGACCAGACGCTCGGTCGCGCCTGCCGCGCGCTGAAGTTCGCCCCAGATTTCAGACAGGGCGCCAACAGCGCCAGCAACCATGATCGCGTAGATCACGAACTGGACCAGTTCGCCGACGCTCATCTCTCCTCCGCGTACATCGCGCGCGCCGATCCACAGCACGCCAACCACACCCGCAAAGACAAGGAAGATCACAATTATCGTCATCAGCGCCCGGGTTCCGATCCGGTTTTTCGCGGCGACAAAGGACTTTTCAGTGATCTCGTCGAAACTTCTGCGGCTGAGCAATTCATGTGTGAAAGCCTGAACGGTCTGCACTGAAAGCAATGCTTCGGAGGCATTACCGGAGGACGCAGCGATCCAGTCCTGGTTCTCGCGGCTCAATGTCCGAAGGCGCCGACCAAGAGTAATGATCGGGATCAGAATGCCGGGCACGATCAGCAGAACAAGGCCCGTCAACTTGGCCGAGGTCAGCAACATCAATACGAGCCCGCCAAGGAAGATCAGGCAGTTTCGCAGCGCAACCGAAACCGACGAACCGATTACAGACAGGATCAAAGTCGTGTCCGTTGTGATCCGGCTCAGAACTTCGCCCGTCAGGGTTTTTTCATAGAAGGCGGGGCTCATGCCGACCATGCGATCAAAGGTGGCTTTGCGGATATCGGCAACGACACGCTCGCCCAGGCGGGTCACAAGATAGTAGCGAAGACCCGTCCCAAGCGCGAGCAGCAAGGCGATGCCAAGCGCGGCCAGAAAATAGCCATCCAGAAGCTCGGCCGTATCGGTTTCGAACCCGTCGACCACGCGGCGCACCGCGAGCGGCAGGACAAGCGAAACCGTCGCGGTCAGGATCAGCGCCAAACCCGCAGCGATAACCATCGGGGTATAGGGCTTAACGAAGGGAGACAATCCCCGCAACGCCCCAACGCGCTTCGACTTTTCCCGCTCTTCGTTGATCTCTGCCATTCCGTCCTCGTAGAAATTTGCAAAGTCTTACGATCTGTTGCCCAAGACAACAACCCAGTGTCGCCAGAAACCGTGCTTCGAGACGTTAGGGGTGGATATTTCGACAAAAGAGAGATTTCGGTGATTGAGCTAGCGCGTGCGTGGCCAGCAATAGTATTAATTCAAAATTATCATTATAAAACAACACTATAGGCGGAGGTTGTACCCAGTATTTACCGCGAATTGTCGGTGGGGAATTCTTGGAGCGGGTAGCGGGAATCGAACCCGCACCTTAAGCTTGGAAGACAA
>CAYFXM010000122.1:0-8116 GCA_964346965.1 uncultured Actibacterium sp.
ACTCCTTACTTAACAGCGTAGGGCAGCAGGGCGAGGAAACGAGCGCGTTTGATGGCGCGGGCCAGCTCACGCTGTTTTTTCGCGGATACTGCGGTGATACGGGCAGGGACGATCTTGCCGCGCTCAGAGATGTAGCGCTGCAGAAGACGGGTGTCCTTGTAGTCGATTTTGGGTGCGTTCTCGCCCGAGAAGGGGCAGACTTTCCGGCGGCGGAAAAATGGTTTTGCAGCCATGGTTTATCTCCTCTTCTTAATGTTAGTTGCGGCGTTCGCGACGGTTGTCGCGTTCTTCGCGTTTCTGCATCTGAATCGACGGGCCTTCGGCGTGTTCGTCGACCTTGATGGTCAGAACGCGCATCACGTCGTCATGCAGGCGCATTAGGCGCTCCATTTCCTGAACAGCGCCCGACGGTGCGTCGGTCTTCAGGAAGGCGTAGTGGCCTTTGCGGTTCTTGTTGATCTTGTACGCCATGGTCTTGACGCCCCAGTACTCGCTGTCGACGACGTTGCCGCCGTTGTCAGCCAGAACCGTGGAGAAATGTTCGACAAGGCTTTCGGCCTGCGCGTTGGACAGGTCCTGACGCGCAATCATTACATGCTCATAAAGCGGCATGTGTGCTCCAGTTCTTTTACGGGTGCACTTCAAAGGACGGGTCAAAAACCTTCCACGCCCCGCCCACGAGAGGCTGCACCGGTTTCGCAAATGTGCGGAAGGTGGAGGCCTTATACACAATCCCCCTTGTGGTGCAAGGGTCGCGGCCAAGATGCACCTAGCACCGTATGGTCGTTAAAATTGCGGCTAAATGACACGTTATGGACATTTTTCCCCGGCAGCGTCGGTACTCGGGAACAACTTGAAGGGTATTAAAATGTCAAACTACACCGGGAAGGATGGCCTGGGTGTTGAGGCGTTCCAATCTACTGATCGTGTCAGCACGACAACGACCAGTTGGGGTTACGTGGTTCGCACTCGGGATAAGAACACAAAGCGTTCTGCAGTGATCGAGCGTATGTGCCTCGTTGCGGGTGTTTCGCTGATCATACCTGGAGCATGGCACTGGGTTCTGCCCGGAGTCGAGAGTGCATTTACCAGCACAAGCGACCAGATGTTGACGGTCGTGTCGATCATGGTTGCCGGTCTTCTTTTCTTTTGGATATCTGTGCGTGGATTGCGTGAAGAAGTTCATGTGGACAGGTCGCGTGGCCAGCTGCGTGTGATGGCGGTCAACCGCAATGGGCAAACCCGCCCGAAGAGCGTGATCCCGTTTGACCAAATCGAAAGCGCCTTTCTGAAAAGGCATGAGGAGTATCAGCCTGCGCAACTCTATCTGCGCCTAAAGAAAGGCGTACCCGTTTGTGTTGCAAGCGGGGATATCGACGCGCTGGAAACATTGACCACTCGTATGACCCAGGACTTCGGTCGGACCGAACTCCCGATGGAGGGATGGGAACGAGTGGGCCGTAAATTGGTTCGAGCAGGCGCCTAGAGGCAGCCCCCGAAAACATCGGAAGAAGGCCGCAGGTCGAAAGACCCGCGGCTTTTCTGTTCTTGGCGCATGGCAAAGGCCCTACGCGCTGGCCTTCGGCACTGGCTTTCGCTAAGCAAGCGGGTGAGGAAATGAAGAGGTTGCCAAGCGTTGGCTCTATTTAAACGCAAACCAATAACCAAGCTTGCAATCGTGCCGCCACAACCATCCGAGAGCCGAGAAGGGATTGCGGTGGTCCTGATCGTCCGCAACGAGGCGCGTCATATTGCCGAATGGGCGTCTTTCCACTTAAAAGCCGGGGTTCGGCATTTCGTGGTTTATGACAACGGTTGCACGGATCACACCGTTTCGGTTCTTCGGGACACGCTCCCGGCCGATCGGTTGACTGTTCTTCCATGGGATCAAAAACTTAGGGACGGTCTTTCCGGGCGCGAAATTCACAATCAGGTACTGGCCTATGCCCATGCGATCCGGAACTTCGGCGGACGTTTCCGCTGGATGGCCTGTATCGACGCGGATGAATTTCTTGTGCCGAAACAGGCGGATTCCCTGGACGAGGCGTTGGCGCATCTTGGTCGCTGTGGAAATATCTCTTTGCCTTGGCACAACTTTGGCCGGAATGGGCATGAGGTTTGTCCTGATGGCGGCGTTCTCGCCAACTACACACGTCGCGTCGCGAACCCGCTGAGTGGTTCGAGGGGTGTGACGAATTTCAAGGTGATCGTTGATCCGTGCCGCGTGACCGCGGTCAAAGTGCATAGCTATGAAACCGATGGCCAAACGGCAACCTGGAACGACGCCGGTCAAAGGTTCAATCTCTCTGCTCGTAAGAGCGCATCGTTTTACTCTGTCGAGCATATTCAACTGAATCACTACTACACACGCTCGGAAGAAGAACTCGCTGCTAAAATTGCGCGGGGATCCAATCAGACTGTAGAGCAGGCTCGTCACGAGGCTCGCGTACGTCGTAACGTCGCGAATATCGAGGCGCAGGAAGTTGAAGATCGATCCGCGCTGGAGTTTCTTGAAAGGATCTAACCGCGACATTCGAACAAACAGTTCGTGCGAAAGGTTTGAGCGCCGAAAAGGCTCAATCTTGGCTTCGAAACGCCGAAAAGCAGTCCTGGGCAGCGTGGAAAACACGTAAAGCGAGAAATTGTTGTGCCTCAACACTGATGATTGCTGTTGTGTCCTGAAGTGACCGCGCTTTTACTTGTACCTAGAAATCATAGTCTTTAGACGAAGCGGAAATCAGAGGAGGTTTTTCGCAACATGACCCGAGCATTCGTATTTCCCGGACAAGGTGCGCAGACCATCGGCATGGGTAAGGCGCTCGCCGATGCCTATCCCGCGGCAAAGGCGGTTTTTGACGAGGTGGACGAAGCACTTAGTGAAAAGCTCTCCGACCTGATCTGGGAGGGGGAGCAGGATACCCTCACACTGACGCAGAACGCACAGCCCGCACTGATGGCAACATCGCTGGCAGCGATGCGCGCGCTTGAGGCAGAGGGCGCCAGCATCGAAGCCGCATCTTACGTAGCCGGTCACTCACTTGGTGAATACTCCGCGCTGGCCGCGGCAGGGGCGATCAGTGTCGCGGATACAGCGCGCCTGCTTCGTGCTCGTGGTCAGGCCATGCAAGAGGCCGTTCCGGTTGGTGTGGGCGCCATGGCGGCCTTGCTTGGGCTGCCGTTCGACCGGGTTAAAGAGATCGCGTCTAAAGCTGCGCATGGCACGGGCAAGGTTTGCCAAGCTGCCAATGACAATGACCCGGGGCAGGTAGTTGTTTCTGGACATAAGGAAGCTGTTCAACACGCGGTGGAACTCGCACAGGAAGCCGGTGCTAAGCGCGCCGTGATGCTGCCGGTATCCGCTCCGTTCCATTGCGCATTGATGGAGCCTGCGGCGCGGGTGATGGCCGAGGAGTTGGAGCATGTCGACATCAACCGACCCACCGTACCGCTGGTGGCTAATGTTCTGGCGCATGACATCAGCGATCCGGCGACAATCCGGTCGCTATTGGTTGACCAGATCACCGGGTCGGTGCGCTGGCGGGAAACGGTTGAATGGATGGCGAGCCACGGCGATGTGAATGAAATCTGGGAAATCGGTGCAGGCAAGGCGTTGTCGGGCATGGTGCGCCGGATCGACCGTTCGATCGCGACGCGAGCTGTTTCGACACCGGATGACGTCAAGGCGGCCGTAGAAAGCCTGTAATCAGGCGGTAAGGAAGGGACTGATATGTTTGATCTGACTGGGAAAACCGCGCTGGTTACCGGATCTTCTGGGGGAATCGGTCGGGAGATCGCTCGTACGCTGCACGCGCAGGGCGCAACTGTCGGTCTAAGTGGAACCCGAGTGAATCTGCTTGAGGAACTTGCTGGAGAGCTTGGTGAACGCGCTCATGTCCTGCCAACCAACCTTGGCGACGCGGATGCTGTCGACGCGCTGCCGAAGCAAGCCACCCAAGCGATGGGTGGTCTGGATATTCTGGTCAACAACGCAGGTATCACACGCGATGGCCTGCTGATGCGTATGCGGGATGAGGATTGGAACGACGTTATCAACGTGAACCTGACCTCGACCATGCGGCTTTGCCGGGGGGTGTTGCGTGGGATGCTCAAGGCTCGTTGGGGCCGGATCATCAATATTGGTTCGGTTGTTGGCGTGACCGGGAACCCCGGTCAGGTAAATTATTGCGCGGCCAAAGCTGGGGTTATAGGCCTGTCCAAATCCCTTGCACAGGAGGTGGCCAACCGTGGCGTGACAGTGAACGTGATCGCGCCAGGCTTTATCGCGACGGCCATGACCGACAAACTGAACGATGACCAAAAAGCCGGTATCTTGGGAGCGATTCCCGCTGGTCGCATGGGCGACCCCGCCGAAATCGCCTCGGCTGCAGCCTACCTGGCCAGTTCCGAAGCAGGCTATGTCACCGGGGCCACGTTGCATGTCAACGGTGGCATGGCGATGTACTAAGAGCGGATCGTTGCCTCGAAAGCGTTTGCCTATGGACAACGATGTGCTATAGGCGGCGCAGATTTAGCCGGGGGCCTGTTGCGCTTGGCGATGAAACGCCCCATGTTGGGCACCACCAAACGGGCACAGGCCCCAAATTTGATGAGGACGTACTATGAGCGACATCGCAGATCGCGTGAAGAAGATCGTTGTCGAGCACCTGGGTGTTGAAGAAGACAAAGTTGTAGAAGCAGCTTCGTTCATCGACGATCTGGGCGCAGACAGCCTGGACACTGTTGAGCTGGTTATGGCTTTCGAAGAAGAGTTCGGTATCGAGATTCCGGACGACGCAGCCGAGACCATCCAGTCGTTCGGCGACGCGGTGAAGTTCATCACCGAAGCTTCCTAATCGGGCGCTATCGCAGAAATTCGGTAAAGCGGCGCCGTCAGGCGCCGTTTTCCTTTTGGGGGAATGGTTTGTCCGGCAAGTGACTGATTTCCGCCGGCGGGGCTTCGCGCTCTTGCCCAAGGTGCGGAAAGCAAGGTATCAGGATGGCTGACAACCCGAGGCAGTAAGGAGCTAAACATGCGTCGAGTGGTGGTAACAGGTCTAGGAATGGTTACTCCTCTGGCCAGTGGCGTAGAGGAAACCTGGTCGCGGATTCTGGACGGACAGTCCGGGGCGGGGCCAATCACGAAGTTCGATGCCTCGAACGTCACCACGAAATACGCGTGTGAAGTGCCTTATGGCGATGGCTCCGACGGGACCTTCAATCCCGACGACTGGATGCCCGCCAAGGATCGCCGCAAGATTGACGAATTTATCCTGTTTGGTCTGGCTGCTGCGGAGATGGCTGTCAAAGATGCCGACTGGATGCCTGAAGATGTAGATTCGCTTGAACGGACCGGCGTGATGATTGGTTCGGGTATTGGCGGCCTGAACTCGATCGCAGAAACCGCTCTGCTGATTAAAGAGAAGGGCCCACGCCGCGTGTCGCCGTTCTTTATCCCCGGCGCGCTGATCAACCTGATCTCTGGTCAAGTCTCGATCAAGTTCGGCTTCAAGGGGCCGAACCACGCGGTGGTTACCGCCTGTTCTACTGGTGCCCACGCCATTGGCGACGCTGCGCGCCTGATCAAATACGGTGACGCGGATGTCATGGTAGCGGGGGGCGCGGAAGCAGCGATCTCTGAAATCGGGATCGCGGGTTTCAACGCCTGTAAGGCACTGTCAACCAAACGTGCTGACGACCCACAGGCGGCCAGCCGTCCGTATGACGCGGACCGTGATGGCTTTGTCATGGGCGAAGGCGCGGGCGTTGTGGTTCTGGAAGAATACGAACACGCCAAGGCGCGTGGCGCGAAGATCTATGCCGAAGTTCTGGGCTATGGCCTGTCCGGTGACGCCTACCACGTTACTGCGCCGTCTGAGGACGGTGAGGGTGGGGAACGCTCGATGCGCGCTGCCCTGAAGAACGCGGGGCTGGAGCCGTCGGCAATCGACTACATTAACGCGCACGGCACTTCGACCATGGCGGACACCATCGAACTTGGCGCCGTAGAGCGCATGATGGGCGCTGCGGCATCGAAGGCGACCATGTCCTCGACCAAGTCCGCCACCGGCCACCTGCTGGGCGCTGCGGGCGCTATCGAGGCCATTTTCTCGATCCTCGCGATCCGCGACCAGATCGCGCCGCCGACGATCAACCTGGACAACCCTGTTGTAGAGCCCAAGCTGGACCTTGCCCCGAACAAGGCGGTCAAGCGCGAGGTGAACGTCGCGCTGTCGAACTCTTTTGGCTTCGGTGGCACGAACGCATCGGTACTCTTCGGTAAGGTTGATGGCTAATGTGGCGTAGCATCGCCTCGAATGCACTGACGCTTTTTATTGTTCTTCTACTGGCTGTTGGCGTTGCCGTCATCTGGGCCAAGGATCAATACACGTCCGAAGGCCCGTTGGCTTCGGCCATTTGTCTGCGGGTTGAGCCCGGTAGCAATATGAATGGCGTTGGTGCGCAACTGGCCGAGCAAGGGGCGATCTCGAACCTTGCTATTTTCCGGGCCGGGGCGAGTTATTCTGACAAGGCTCCGCTGCTGAAGGCGGGGAGTTTCCTGATCCAGCCTGGTGCCTCGATGGAAGAGATTATCGAGGACATTACCGCAAGCGGCCGCTCAACCTGTGGAACGGAAATCAATTTCCGTATTGGGGTGTTACGGGCCGAAGTTAATGTGCGTGAGCTGGATCCCGAGACGTCGAAGTATGTCGAGATCATCAGCTTCAACCCCGCTGAAGAGGCCCCTGAGGCCTACGTGGAGTACTCTGAACGTGGCGACACGCGCTATCGCGTGACGTTGGCCGAGGGTGTGACCAGCTGGCAGGTGGTACAAGAATTGCGTCAGGCCGAGTTTTTGGAAGGCCAGCTTTCCTCCATGCCAGCCGAAGGGGCGCTGGCACCCGATAGCTATGAGGTCAAGCGGGGGGCCGAGCGGCAAGCGTTGGTTGACCAGATGGTCGAAGCGCAGACAGCCGTGTTGGCCGAAGCGTGGGAAAACCGCGCCGAGGGGCTGCCTCTGAATAGCCCTGAAGAGGCTTTGATCCTTGCCTCTATCGTCGAGAAAGAGACCGGTCTGGCCGAGGAACGCCCGCAGGTGGCGAGCGTTTTCGTGAACCGCCTGAAGCAGGGGATGTTGTTGCAAACGGATCCGACGGTGATCTATGGGGTGACCGAGGGCCGCGGCAACTTGGGACGAGGTATTCGCCAAAGCGAGTTGAAGCGCGAAACGCCTTATAACACCTATGTCATCAAGGGCTTGCCGCCGACCCCGATTGCGAACCCCGGTCGGGCGGCAATTGAAGCGGCTTTGAATCCCGACGAGACCGAGTATTTGTTCTTCGTGGCAGATGGCACCGGTGGTCACGCCTTCGCCAAGACCCTGCGGGAACACAATCGCAATGTGGCCGAGTGGCGTAAGATCGAGGCCGAGCGGGCCAAAAACCAGTAATCCATGGGCCGGGTCATCCTGTTCAATAAGCCCTACGACGTGCTGTCTCAGTTCACGGACAAGGGCACACAGGGCAGTACGGCGCGGACTTTGTCCGAGTTTATCGACGTTCCGGGTGTCTATGCCGCTGGCCGGTTGGATCGAGACAGCGAAGGGCTGTTGGTGCTGACTGATGATGGCAAGTTGCAGAACCGGGTTTCCAGCCCCAAGTTCAAGCTGCCCAAAACCTATTGGGCGCAGGTAGAGGGTGAGATCAGCGATAAGGCGCTGGAAGCTCTGCGTTCTGGGGTCGAACTGAAAGACGGCATGACGGCGCCCGCAAAGGTGAAACGTATTGAAGAACCCGCGGGGTTGTGGCCACGAACGCCTCCGGTGCGGTTTCGCAAGTCGGTGCCGGATTGCTGGATTTCCCTAACGATTACAGAGGGGCGCAACCGTCAGGTGCGTCGCATGACAGCTGCCGTTGGTCACCCGACTTTGCGGCTGATCCGGTATCGCGTTGGCAAGTGGAGCCTCGACGGAATTAATACCGGTGAGTGGCAGGACACTTAACGGATCGTTAAGGGTTCTGTCGGTTAACTATCTGATAATAATAAACTTCTTGACCTTCCGTGCTTTCCGAAGTACACCTTGTGACAAGCTAGAAGAAGTGGGCAAGCGGCCGGGGAA
>CAYFXM010000123.1:0-7966 GCA_964346965.1 uncultured Actibacterium sp.
CCATGGAGATTCGCGAGGCACTCACTTTCGACGACGTGTTGCTAGTTCCGGCGGCCAGTTCGGTCTTGCCGACAACAGCCGATACCCGAACCCGGGTGACCAAGTCGATTGACCTAAATATTCCGCTGCTTAGCTCGGCCATGGACACCGTAACCGAGGCGCGTATGGCGATTGCCATGGCTCAGGCGGGCGGCATGGGCGTGGTCCACAAGAACCTTGGTGTTGCTGAACAGGCCAAAGAAGTTCGACGCGTGAAGCGTTTTGAATCGGGTATCGTTTATAATCCGGTAACGCTTACCGCGAACCAGACTCTGGCAGACGCACGAGAGCTGGTCGAGCGTTACAACTTCACGGGTTTCCCTGTCATCGACGGCAAGGGGCGCGTCGTTGGTATCCTGACCAACCGGGACATGCGATTTGCGCAGTCACACGACACACCGGTTCATGCGATGATGACCAGTGAGAACCTTGCCATGCTGGCTGAACCCGCCGATCTTGAAGAAGCCAAGAACCTGATGAAGGCCCGTCGGATCGAGAAGCTTTTGGTTCACGATGGAAACGGCAAGTTGACCGGCCTACTGACGCTGAAAGACACCGAAATGGCGGTGCTCAACCCGACGGCCTGTAAAGACCATCTGGGTCGTTTGCGGGTCGCTGCTGCGACCTCGGTTGGAGAGGCTGGATTCGAACGCTCTGAGGCACTGGTGGATGCTGGGGCCGATGTGGTCGTGGTCGATACGGCTCATGGACATTCGCAGGGTGTGATCGACGCGGTTAAGCGCGTGAAAGCCCTGTCGAACGAAGTACAAGTCATCGCGGGCAACGTGGCGACCGGCGACGCGACAAAGGCGTTGATTGATGCCGGCGCTGACGCGGTCAAAGTCGGCATCGGACCGGGCTCGATCTGCACCACGCGAATGGTGGCTGGCGTTGGTGTTCCGCAGCTTAGCGCGATTATCGAATGTGCGGATGCGGCTGGCGACACGCCTGTTATCGCTGACGGCGGTATCAAATTCTCAGGCGATTTCGCCAAGGCGATTGCGGCAGGAGCCTCGTGCGCCATGGTCGGCAGTATGATCGCTGGCACCGACGAGAGTCCGGGCGAGGTGATCCTGTATCAGGGCCGTTCTTTCAAGTCCTACCGTGGAATGGGCAGCCTTGGGGCGATGGCTCGTGGCTCTGCCGACCGTTATTTCCAAAAGGACGCGGCCAGCGATAAGCTGGTGCCCGAGGGAATTGAGGGGCAGGTTCCGTACAAAGGTCCTGCGGGTGCAGTGATCCATCAGCTGGTCGGTGGCCTGCGTGCGGCCATGGGTTATACCGGCAATGCCACGGTGGAAGAGATGCGCAAGAACTGCCGCTTTGTTCGGATCACCGGGGCGGGGCTGAAAGAAAGCCATGTGCATGACGTGCAGATTACCCGTGAAAGCCCGAACTACCGGGGCGCGTAGGGCGCTGGTATGACACCTGCGGCCCGGGTCTCCGCTGCGATCGAGGTGCTGGATAGATGCCTGTCCGGCACACCGGTCGAGAAGGCTTTGACGAATTGGGGGCGAAGCAACCGCTATGCAGGGTCAAAGGACCGGGCGGCGGTGCGTGATCATGTGTTCAATGCGTATCGTTGTTGTCGATCCCATGCCGCGATTGGCGGCTCGATGACCGGGCGCGGGTTGATGCTTGGGACTTTGAAAAAGGCCAATCAGCCCATCGACGAATTGTTCAACGGTGCGCGCTTCGCACCCGAGGAACTCACAGAAGACGAACGCGCCCATTTGGCGGCTTGTCCAGAACTCACACCGGATGAATCCGTCGACTGTCCCAACTGGCTTTGGCCTATGGCTGTCCGAGATTTGGGCGAGAACGCAGAAACCGTCTTTCGTGTACAACAAAGCCGAGCGCCGGTCTTCTTGCGTGTGAACCTGGTAAAGTCGTCTGTCGAACAAGCGCGGAAGATATTATCCGAAGACGGGATCAACACTGAGCTTCACCCGAGGCAGGAGACCGCGATTCGGGTGATCTTAAACCCACGTCGCGTGCAACAGTCGCGGGCGTTTCAGGAGGGGCTAGTCGAATTACAGGACGCGTCTTCGCAGGCTATCGCAGATTTCGTTCCGGTGGAGCCGGGAATGAAAGTGCTGGATTTTTGCGCTGGCGCAGGGGGTAAAACCCTTGCCATGGCCGCGCGATGCCAGGCCCACTATTCTGTTTATGACGTCAACCGTCGACGACTAGAACCGATCAGGGAGCGCGCTCGGCGGGCAGGTGTAAAGGTTACCCGTGTTACAGACCAAGATCTTCAAACAAAAGGGTCGTTCGAAGGGGTGCTGTGTGATGTTCCGTGCTCGGGCAGCGGATCGTGGAGAAGGAGCCCAGAAGGGAAATGGTCCCTAACAAATGATCGCTTGGATGAGCTTCTGAAAACGCAGGCCGAAATTCTGGATAAAGCCGCCGATCTTGTGGCGCCCGGGGGATGGCTGGTTCATGCAACTTGTTCGGTGTTGCATTGCGAGAATGAAGGTCAGGTAGAGGCATTTTTAGATCGACATGAAAACTGGCAGGCAGGCGAGATACTTTCCTTTCTGCCGGACGATCTCGGCGACGGTCTTTTTGCGCAGGTCCTATTGCACAAGTAATCGGTTGATTGGGCGGCAAATTATGTGCCGTTAACCATCCGTTTACCATTTTGCACACCAATGACTGATAACCCTTTTACAGGGGGTGACAGGCATAAAGGTGCGCGAGCGGTATGGCGGTACTGAACAACCGGGACATTCTTTCGCGTCGTTGCCGCTTTGTGATTATCTTAAGTCTTGCTGCTCTAGCTGGCCTTTTGTTTCTTCAGCCAAACATTGAACTTCCGACCGCCGTAGTCGCGCTAATCGGGGCGGGATTGTCCGTCTTCAGCCTGCATGTATTACGGAAAAAGGCCGAATGCGACTTGGCCTGTATGGCTGAAACCCTCTTGCCTGTCGCCCTTCTGAAAATCTCCCGTGGTGGAAAGATCGTAATGGCAAACCAGCTTGGCCGCGATCTCTTGGCTTTGCCTGCCGGCGTTCACCAACTTGAAGAAACTGTAGAAGGCCTGGGGCGCCCAGTTGGCCAATGGGTAGATGATGTGATCGCTGCGCGTGCCACATCCAGCGCGGAAGTCCTGCGGGTGCGCCGGGAAGATCGCGAACTTTACCTGCAAATCACCCTTTGTCAGTTGAAGGATGTCGACGACGAGTCGGTCATTGCCGTATTGCATGATGCAACAGAGTTGAAGCGGCTGGAGGAGCAGTTCAATCAAAGCCAGAAGATGCAGGCAATCGGTCAACTTGCCGGTGGTGTTGCACATGATTTCAACAATCTGCTTACAGCAATTTCCGGCCATTGTGACTTGCTGCTGCTACGTCGGGATGAAGGCCATCCCGACTATGGTGACCTGATGCAGATACATCAAAACGCCAATCGTGCTGCGGCGTTGGTAGAGCAACTGCTTGCCTTTTCACGAAAACAGACGCTGCGACCGCAACAGGTGGATATACGCGATACCCTGCAAGACCTCACGCATTTGCTGGATCGGCTGGTTGGCGCACATATCGGTGTTTCCGTTCACCATGACAGCTCTCCGGCACCGATTTGGGTTGATCGGCGCCAGTTTGAGCAGGTGATCATGAATCTTGTTGTCAACGCGCGCGACGCGATGCCGACTGGTGGCGAGGTGCAGATTTCCACGTCTGTTCGAAAACTTGTTAAGGACCTTCATCGGGATAGGGCCGTCGTGACAGCCGGGGAATACGTGGTGATTACGGTGGAGGATGAAGGGAGTGGTATTCCGTCGGGCAAGCGAAACAAGATTTTCGAGCCGTTTTTCACCACGAAGGCGCCAGGTAAAGGGACAGGATTGGGCTTGTCGATGGCCTATGGCATCGTCAAGCAAAGTGGTGGGTACATTTTCGTCGATAGTACGAGTGCCTCAGGAACGCGCTTTGTTTTGTATTTCCCAACGCGGCGTGGAGCGACACAAAAATTGAGCGATGAAGTAATTAGTCCAGTATCCGACTTTGAATTTGGCGAAGTAGCCGTTCGAGAGAGTCTCAGCCGGGTTGAGGAGACACGACGTACAACAAAAAGGTCAATCGCTGTCAAAGTGGACCAGCCCCAGCCCTCAAATGTTCGTCTCAGCAAACGTGAGGCTGGAGCAGGTGTTGTTTTGCTGGTTGAGGATGAGGCCCCCGTGCGCGCGTTTGCTGCGCGGGCTCTGGCCCTGCGTGGTTACACAGTACTGGAAGCGGACTGCGCCGAAGCCGCGATTGAAACACTGGAACAAACGGCTGCGTCAGTGGATCTTTTCATCACCGATGTCGTCATGCCAGGCGACGACGGTCCGACTTGGATAAGGCGCGTACGCAAAAACTATCCCGATACGCCAGTGATATTTATGTCTGGCTATGCTGAGGAAGTGTTCTCTCAAAACAGAGAGGAGATATCGGGATCGGTATTTCTACAGAAACCATTTTCACTTGTTCAATTGACCAGCGCAGTGAAAGAACAGATTGAATTCTCTAAAGCAAGTTGATGATCATCTCCTAATGCTTTGATAAAGATGGAAATCCTCTTCCTTCAGAGTGCGAAGGAGCGCCTCGGTTTCCTTGGAAAGCAAGAGGCTAGCGGCCGGTGATTTATTCAAGCGAGGAGGCGCCACGACGCGGTCGAGTTTCCGTTGTAGAAACTGATTGAACTGTTCGATTTTTGCATAGTCAAAAAGCTGATCAACTAGAATATTCCCGCTGCCGTCGCCTACAAAACGCATCTGTGATCCAAGCCTCGCGAACGCAGGCGGTTCGTTTGAAAGGTAGGCCTGAACGAACTCATCGAAGGTGACATTGGCGGTGGAGTTTGGATGTCCGTCCAATTGCGGTCGTGTTCTATAACGGTACCAACTACCCAGCCAATCTATAGGTTCTCTGATTACGGCAACTGTCTTCAAAGACGCACTGTCTTCCTTACCCAAAAGGGGACGCATATGGCGGTGAAATTTGCGCGCATTCATATGTTTTGCACCAGTAGGACCGCGAATAATTATGTCCGCTGAATCTGCCAGAGCGTCCTGATAGGCGTGCGTGCCCGTCTTTGGTACGGCGAGCACCGCTAGCCTAGCGCGCCAGAATACCATCATACCTTCAACTGCCCCGTTTTTGTGCTTGGTTGTTCCTGTAAACTAATCCTTAACCTTGGGTCGTTGAAATGAATTTTAGAGAAATTCCTTGATTTGTTCTCTTTTTGTCCGCATAGATTTGTGAACAAGAGGTGAACACAGGCAAGCATTGCCGCCGAAGGGCGGGTGTGGAATAAGGATCAAAACGATGGCGATGGCGAACCTTCTGGACATGGCAGACAAAAAAGATTCTGAAAAACAAAAGGCGCTGGATTCGGCGCTTTCCCAGATCGAACGGCAGTTCGGCAAGGGCTCAATCATGAAACTGGGTGCTGACAATCCCGTGGCCGAGATCGAGGCGACCTCGACCGGCTCGCTTGGTTTGGATATCGCCCTAGGGATCGGCGGCCTGCCGAAAGGTCGGATCATTGAGATTTACGGGCCGGAAAGCTCGGGCAAGACCACGCTGACACTGCATTGCGTGGCCGAAGAACAGAAAAAAGGCGGGGTTTGTGCCTTTGTAGACGCCGAACACGCGCTGGACCCACAATATGCACGGAAACTCGGTGTTGATCTGGACGAATTGCTTATCTCGCAGCCCGATACTGGTGAACAGGCGTTAGAGATTACCGATACGCTCGTGCGGTCGGGTGCGGTCAGTATGGTCGTGGTCGACTCGGTCGCGGCGCTGACACCGAAATCCGAGCTTGAAGGCGATATGGGCGATAGCAACGTTGGCGTGCAGGCCCGTCTGATGAGCCAAGCGATGCGGAAGTTGACTGGTTCGATCGCACGGTCGAACTGCATGGTGATCTTCATCAACCAGATTCGGATGAAGATTGGCGTGATGTTTGGCTCGCCCGAAACCACAACCGGTGGTAACGCGCTGAAGTTCTATTCCTCGGTCCGTTTGGACATCCGACGCATCGGTGCGATCAAGGACCGGGACGAGGTTGTCGGCAACCAGACCCGTGTGAAGGTCGTGAAGAACAAGGTTGCGCCGCCGTTCAAGCAGGTGGAATTCGACATCATGTATGGCGAAGGCATCTCGAAACGAGGGGAGCTTCTGGATCTGGGCGTAAAGGCCGGCATCGTGGATAAATCGGGTGCGTGGTATTCCTATGGCGACGAACGGATCGGGCAGGGGCGTGAAAACGCCAAGACTTTCCTGAAGGAAAACCCCGATTTGGCCTATGAGATCGAGGATAAGATTCGCGCGGCTCACGGGTTGGATTTTGACGCCCCCTTAGGTGAAGATATTCTTGAAGACTGATCCAAGCGTCATATGAGTTTGGAAACCGGGGCCAAGCGTCCCGGTTTTTCGTTTACGGACTGCCGTGTCTGCCATCCCCGGTGGACAGTCACGCGACAGAAAGATACACGGGTTCGAACACCCGAAATCCGTGCTGAAAGACGCGAAAATGGCCAGCCTGAACGATATCCGCTCTACCTTCCTGAACTATTTTGAAAGCAAGGGGCATACGGTTGTGT
This sequence comes from uncultured Actibacterium sp., assembly GCA_964346965.1. Classification (GTDB taxonomy): domain Bacteria; phylum Pseudomonadota; class Alphaproteobacteria; order Rhodobacterales; family Rhodobacteraceae; genus Actibacterium_B. The sequence goes on from CAYFXM010000123.1 coordinate 6,632, forward strand.
CCAGCTCTCCGCTGGTGCCTCGTAATGACCCGACGCTGATGTTCACCAACTCTGGCATGGTGCAGTTCAAGAACTGCTTCACCGGGGTTGAAAAGCGCGACTACGTCCGGGCGACTACGGCGCAGAAATGTGTGCGGGCAGGGGGCAAACACAATGACTTGGACAACGTGGGCTATACCGCGCGCCACCATACGTTCTTCGAGATGTTGGGCAATTTCAGCTTTGGCGATTATTTCAAGCAAGAGGCGATCCCTTTCGCGTGGGAGCTGATCACCAAGGAATACGGAATCGACAAGTCGCGTCTGCTGACAACCGTGTATCACACCGATGACGAGGCATTCGAGATTTGGAAAAAGGTCGGCGTGCCAGAAGACCGGATCATTCGCATCGCGACCAACGACAATTTCTGGCAGATGGGCCCGACGGGCCCGTGCGGCCCGTGTACAGAGATTTTCTATGACCACGGCGATCACATCTGGGGTGGCCCTCCGGGCTCGCCGGAAGAGGACGGTGATCGGTTCATTGAAATCTGGAATGTCGTCTTCATGCAGAATGAGCAGTTCGAAGATGGTTCGATGGTTGAACTGGACATGCAGTCGATCGACACCGGCATGGGGCTGGAACGGATCGGCGCGTTGCTGCAGGGCAGCCACGACAACTATGACACCGACCTGTTTAAAGCGCTGATCGAGGCGTCGGCCCATGCGACCTCGACCGACCCTTACGGAGATCAGAACGTTCATCACCGCGTGATTGCGGATCACCTTCGGTCAACATCTTTCCTGATCGCCGATGGTGTGATGCCGTCAAATGATGGCCGTGGCTATGTGCTGCGGCGGATTATGCGCCGCGCGATGCGCCACGCACACCTGTTGGGCGCAAAGGATCCGGTGATGCACAAGCTGGTGACCTCGCTGGTCAGCAAGATGGGCGCGGCTTATCCAGAACTTGGGCAGGCACAAGCGCTGATCGAAGAGACTCTGAAGCTTGAAGAAACCCGTTTCATCCAGACGCTGGATCGTGGTCTGAAGCTGCTGGATGACGAGCTTGGAAAACTTCCCGAGGGTGCAAACTTGCCCGGTGAGGCAGCGTTCAAACTGTACGACACCTATGGTTTCCCGCTGGACCTGACGCAGGATGCTCTGCGTGAAAAGGGCCGGGCCGTGGATACCGACGGTTTCGACGCAGCGATGGAAGAGCAAAAGGCCAAGGCCCGCGCCAGTTGGTCGGGTTCGGGTGAATCCAAAGACGCGACGATCTGGTTTGATCTGGCCGACAAACTGGAAGCGACTGATTTCCTTGGTTACGAGACCGAAGTCGCCGAGGGTCAGGTTC
>CAYFXM010000124.1:0-7948 GCA_964346965.1 uncultured Actibacterium sp.
GGCATTTCCGTCTCCTTTGGAATGCAAACGGTTATTGCGCGACTCGGCATGCCACTTAGGCCGGTCGCACCGGTTTGAGAGCGCCGCATATAGCCGGGCTTTTGCCGGTTGGCAAGGGCTCAGTTCAGGATCACCCCGATCACCCGGATAAAGACCATCGGAATCTCTCCCGCGCGGTAGCCACCCGGGTTCACCTGAAACGCTACAACAACGAAGACCACGCAGATCAGAGCCAAAACGCCCGACATGATAGGAGTCCTGCCATCGGCATATGATGCAAGCAGCGACGGGATGGCCAAAAGGCCGCTAATGACCGCCGCGGCCATTAAGTAATCACCTGTCATCACCGCCCTCCGGGGCAGCTTAAATACAGGTCCATTATTCCGGATCGGACTGGAAAATCAACCTCTCGTCACAAGGCGCAACCCGCAGGATGTTGGTGGTGCCTGGTACGTTGAAGGGGACACCTGCAGTCACAACCACGTGGTCAGAGGCCTCCGCGATGCCAAGCTCTCGTGCCGCACGCGCGCCGTTCACAACCGCCGTTTTAAACCGGTCGACCTCGTCCGTGCGGACGCATGCGGTCCCCCAGACAAGGCAAAGCTTACGTGCCGTTTCCGGGATGGTTGTCAGCGCGATGATCGGAACACGGGGACGCTCGCGAGCGGTCAGATGCGCCGTTGTTCCTGACTGCGTAAAGCAGCAAATCGCCTTGACGTGGATCGCCTCAGCAACCTCCCGTGCCGCTGCGACGATGGCATCAGCGACGGAATTGTGATCGATACGACGGCTCGCCTCCAAAACCTCGCGGTAGGTCGCGTCGCTCTCCACCTCGACCGCGACGTTGTTCATCGTGGTCACTGCTTCGACTGGATACTTGCCAGCGGCAGATTCAGCCGACAGCATGACCGCGTCCGCCCCTTCGTAAATTGCCGTGGCGACATCAGAAACCTCGGCCCGCGTCGGGATTGGGCTTTCGATCATGCTCTCCATCATCTGCGTAGCAACAATCACCGGCTTGGCAGCCGCACGCGCACGGCGCACAAGTCGCTTCTGGATCGGTGGAACGTTTTGGACCGGCAGCTCGACGCCCAAATCTCCGCGCGCCACCATAATCCCGTCAGATACCTCCAGAATGTCATCATATGCACGCACGGCCGCAGGCTTCTCAATCTTCGAAAGGATCGCAGCCCGACCCTTGGCCAATGCACGGGCCTCGTTGACGTCTTCGGGGCGCTGCACAAAGGAAAGGGCCAGCCAGTCGACACCCAATTCGCAGGCAAACTCCAGATCCTTGCAGTCTTTCTCGGACAGCGCCGCCAACGGCAAAACGACGTCCGGCACGTTCACCCCTTTGCGGTTGGAGATTGTACCGCCGTTGATAACTGTACAATTCGCATAGTCCTCGCCGCATTCTTCAACCTGCACGCGGATCTTGCCGTCGTTGATCAGCAGGGTCGCTCCCGGCTCAAGCGCCGCAAAAATCTCGGGGTGCGGCAGGCAGACCCGAGAGGTGTCACCATCGGTCGGATCGAGATCGAAACGGAACTTTGCACCTTCGGCAAGCTCTTCGCTGTCCGCAGCAAACACACCGCAACGCAGCTTCGGACCCTGCAGGTCCGCGAGGATGGCGATCGGACGCTTGGTGTCCTGTTCAATCTGGCGGATAATTCGGTGACGTTCTGCGATTTCGTCATGCGTGCCGTGGCTCATGTTCAGGCGGAACACGTCAGCCCCGGCCTCGAACAGCGCGCGGATCATCTCGTAGTCGTCAGACGCTGGACCAAGCGTGGCCACGATTTTCACATTCCGAAGTCGTCTCATACCGCCTTAACCCTCTCGCTGTTTAAGAAAGCCGACACCGGCGGATACGCCCGGCCAGTGAGCTATTTGTCCTATTGTAGCAGCTAGCACTTCCCTGCCAATTGCCTTAGGTCGGTGAGTGACGTGAGAAAGTGACAATGGCATGACGTATCAACCATTTGAAATCTACGGGACCGAGCGCAAATCGCGGTGGGTGATCACCTGCGACCACGCGTCGAACAACGTGCCGGATTTCGTGAATGGTGGCGATCTGGGGCTGTCGGAACGAGAAATGGGGCGTCACATCGCCTATGACATTGGCGCGGCTGGTACTGCTTGCCATATGGGCGCCATGATGGACGCACCCGTAATCCTGTCCAACTTTTCTCGTCTGGTGGTCGACCCGAACCGGGGTGAGGACGATCCCACGATCATCATGCGCCTTTATGACGGGACAATCATTCCTGGCAACCGTCACATCGGTGCAGAAGGTCGGGAAGAACGACTGAACCGCTGCTACCGGCCCTATCACGAGGCCGTGTCACGTTTGCTGGATACCCGCCCCGATCCGGTGGTTGTTGCAGTTCACAGCTTCACCCCGCGCCTGAACGGGCGCCACCCGAGACCCTGGCATATTGGACTATTACACGCCTGGGACACCCGCCTGTCTGATCCGATGTTGGCTCGCCTGAAGGAGATGCCCGATATCCTCTCGGCGGCGAATGTGCCCTATTCCGGCTATCTGCCCGGTGATTCCGTGGACCGCCATGCGCTCAAACACGGGCGCCCCAATGTCCTGATCGAACTGCGGCAGGATTTGATTGAAACTGAGGCCGGTCAACGGGAGTGGGCAGAGATTCTGACCAACATTATGGACGGACTGCTGGAAGGGATAGTGTAATGCCCCATGTGATTATCGAACATTCCGCTCCGGTCGCAGACACTCACGACCTTCAAGCGCTGTGCCAGTCGATCTTTGATACGCTGGCAGCTCTACCAGAGGTCCCTAACGCCGCCAGCCTGAAGATCCGCACCCTTCTCTGTCCGGCTTGGGTGATCGGAACCGAACCCCAAAGCTTTGCCCACGCCACCCTGTTGGCCCTGCCGGGACGGAGCGAGACACAAAAAGCGACGCTGACCGAAGCGATTCTGAAGGACCTTGAAAGGCATTTGCCCGACGTCGGCAGCCTGTCCGTTAACTTTGGCGAGCTCGACGCCGCCTATACCAAACGCACACTTTAGGAGGGTCCCATGGACGACCAAACCCGCATCGAACTGGAAGCCGCCGCCTTCCGCCGCCTGCAAAAACACCTGCAGGAAGATCGCACCGACGTGCAAAACATCGACATGATGAACCTTGCCGGGTTCTGCCGAAACTGCCTTAGCCGCTGGTATCAGGAAGCCGCCAACGAACGCGGCATCGAGATGACCAAGGAAGAAGGCCGCGAAGTCTTCTATGGCATGCCCTATTCCGAGTGGAAGGATAAGTTCCAAACCGAAGCCTCGGCTGAAAAGCAGGCCGAGTTCGAGGTGGCGTTCAAAGAAAACGTGACCGACAAAGAGGGCTGAAATCCAGACTAGTCGGCACTGGAAAGCTGGCGCATCATGGGCCCGAACGACGAAAGGAAGGCCCTATGCGACCTGCGGATCAACTTGCTTCATTCGTGGCAGACGCCCTGAAGGCGGGGCGCTCTCGCGAAGAGATCACCGATGCATTGACCGAGGCCGGCTGGACCGGCCCGGAAATCCGCGCGGCCCTGCACGCATGGGCCGACACTGATTTTGTCCCACCAGTTCCCCGGCCACGTCCCTTTGTCTCAGCGAAAGAGGCCTTTCTTTATGGGCTGATGTTCGTGGCTCTCGCAGTCACCGCGGTGCACCTTACCATCCTCGGCTTCGAGTTGGCCGACCGCTGGATACCCGACCCGGCCGACAATTACGGTTATTACAGCCGCTCGACCGTGCGCTGGTCGATCTCGGCCCTGATCGTGTTCTTCCCATTGTTCCTATGGCTGAACAGCCGCATCAACAGGGCGGTGAAAAATGACGAAGGCAAGCGCCGCTCGGTCGTGCGGAAGTGGATCACCTATCTTACACTTTTCGTCGCCGCCATCGCGCTTCTTAGTGATCTGATCACAGTGATCTACACCTTCCTGAGCGGTGATCTAACAGCGCGCTTCTTCACCAAGGCCGCCATTGTCGCCGTCGTTGCAGGGCTGATTTTCCTCTATTTCCGGGGCGAGATGAAAGAGGGCGAAGATGCAGACTGAGCAACTTGCCAAGATCGGCTTCGGTGTTGTGGTCGTCCTTGCAGTTGTTGGCGGGATTGCCACGGTGGGCGGCCCCGCCAAAGGACGGATGGAGAAACGGGATCAGGCCCGGATGACCGACCTGAATTCATTACAAAGCTACGTGACCTGCGTTGCGCGGGCACGTGAGAAGACCCTGCCGGACAGTTTGGATGGCAATCCCGAGTGCCCGCGCAATCTGGATCGCATAGATCCGTTCGACGACACACCTTACATCTATCGCAAACTCGACGAAGAAAGCTTCGAGCTTTGTGCACAGTTCGAGCTGCCAGAGGCGCTGAATCGGTGGCAGACGCAACACCTGAACAAGGACACAGGTTGCATCCGCTACCACTACAATCGCTAGCTGTCAGCGAAAGCGCAGGTTCTGTTCACCTAGCTGATCGACGCTGGTGACACCCATCAGTTTCATGCCCCGCTCGATCTCGTCGCGCATCAGTCCAAGCGCGCGTTCGACGCCGGGCTGACCTGCTGCTGCCAGCGGATACAGGTAGAACCGCCCGCCACCTACAGCCTTGGCCCCAAGCGAGAGCGCCTTCAGCACATGGGTGCCGCGCTGAATGCCGCTGTCCATGATGACGTCAATGTCGTCGCCTACCGCGTCGACGATCTCCTTCAGCTGATCGAAGGGCGTACGCGAGCCATCCAACTGTCGCCCACCATGGTTAGATAACACGATACCGGTGCAGCCGATCTCGACAGCGCGGCGCGCATCCTCGGCGGTCATGATCCCTTTCAAGCAGAACTGGCCGCCCCATTCCTGCACCATCTCGGCCACGTCATCCCAGTCCATTGAAGGATCCAGCATTTCCGTGAAGTACCCACCGATCGAACTGGCTCCACCACCCATGTCGACGTGGTCCTCCAACTGCGGAAGCTTGAAACTTTCATGGGTGACATAGTTGATGCCCCACATTGGCTTGATCGCGAACTGGATCATGCCACCAAGGGTTAAACGGAACGGAATCGAGAATCCCGTCCGTTTGTCGCGTTCTCGGTTGCCGCCTGTGATGCTGTCGACGGTCAGCATCATCACATCGACACCCGCCTCCTTGGCGCGTTGCATCATCGCCCGGTTCAACCCACGGTCCTTGTGGAAATAGAATTGGTAGACCTGCGGCGTCCTGTGCTTCTGACGCATCTCCTCAAGGCTGACGGTACCAAGCGAGGACACCCCGAACATCGTCCCGTATTTCTCGGCCGCCGCCGCCACAGCACGTTCGCCCTGATGGTGGAATAGCCGTTGCAAAGCGGTGGGCGAGCAATAGATCGGCATGTCCAGCTTCTGCCCCATAACGGTGACGGACATATCGACGTCCTGCACACCCGTCAGGACCGATGGCAGAAGATCGCAGCGCTCGAAGGAAGAGGTATTCTCTCGCAGCGTCACCTCGTCATCCGCGCCACCGTCGATATAATTGAAGATCGGCCCCGGCAGGCGTCGACGCGCCAGTTCACGGAAATCCTGAAAGTTGTGACAATGGCTCAGACGCATGGAATCCTCCGGGAATCGCTGCCAACTTGGTTAAACTGGTTAATAAACTTTACCAATTACCCAAGTCAATGATTTCCTTGCCGCAGATCGTCGCCCTCGAGAACTTTCCGAACAACCTAAAAAGGTTTCATGAAAACAGCACCTTAACCCGGATCAGTTATTGAAAAGCAGCTTTGAGGCGCTCAAATGCCTCTTTCGGCCAGACTTCCTTGAAGGTGTAGAATTCTTCAAATGCAGGGATATCGGGGTTCAGGGGCACCCAAGGCTGTTTACTGGAGGTATAAATCTGCACGTCCGGCGGACATTGCGAGGGATCTTTCAACGTCCCAACGCGAACATATCGCAACTTACCCTCGCGGATCAGATACGCGCTGAACACCGCCACCCCGCATTCAGCACAGCGCGTAATACGCTGACCGCTTCCACTTGGTGTCGGCAAGATGTGGTCTACTGTCGGACCGCTGACCTCGACCCGGTCGGCTTCGATCAAAGCATTTAGCACATAGGCCGAACCCGTCTGCCTCTGGCACTCGCTACAATGACAGCAATGCACGAACATCGGCCTGTCCGTCAGCCGATAGGTCACCGCTCCACAGCCGCATTCCCCGTCCATGAACACCTCCCGCTTTTAGCTTGATTGGCCGCAGTCTAACGGGTTTCCACCAAATCGTAGTGCTTAATCGACCTCGACTCGACCAATTCCGCCTCTGCCGGATCAATGTGAGGGGTACGATAGTCGTCGCCCACGAAGGCTTTAAGCGACTCAAGATCTTTCCAGACCATGACAAAGCTGAATTCTCTGGGGCTGTCAGGACGGGGCGCACCCGGAAGAACCGAGACGATCCCTTTGGTGTTTTGCATCAACGGGATTGCGGTCTCATGGAAGAACTTTCCGAACTCCGCCTCTTTCCCCGGTCGTGTGACAACCTGAAATATTCGCATGATCATACATCCGTCTCCCTGAATTCAGGTTTCCCGGAAGTATGAGCGCCCCAGTTGTTCTTGCTTGGTGTGGCCCAAGCCTAGCACAGGTCGGGGCGAAATTCCCTTTGACCCTAAAGAAAAGGGCCGCCGAAGCAGCCCCTGTAATCAGATCGCTGCCTTGCGGCTTTCGTCGATATAAATCTCTCGCAGCCGGTTTGCGACGTGCCCCGGAACGCCCTCGCCAACCCGCGCGCCGTCGATTTCGACCACTGGGGTCACAAAGGTGGTGGCAGAGGTGATGAACGCTTCGTCCGCCTCTTTAGCCTCTTCAATCGTGAAGGGACGCTCTTCCACTTCCATCTGCGCTTCACGGGCGAAAGTCAGAACGGCGGCCCGGGTGATCCCGTGCAGAATATCGGTGGACAGTTGGCGGGTGATGATCTTGTTGCCCTTAACGATATAGGCATTGTTCGAAGTGCCCTCGGTCACGGCGCCGTCTTCGACCATCCACGCATCGTCACAGCCTGCAGCCTTGGCCATCATCTTGCCCATCGAGGGGTAAAGCAGCTGGACGGTCTTGATATCGCGGCGACCCCAGCGGACGTCATCAATCGAGATCACCTTAATGCCGGTCTTCGCGGCCGGGCTGTCGGCGAGGTCGGGTTTGTTCTGAGTGAACAGAACAACGGTCTGCGGTGTGGTTTCCGGGTCAGGGAACGCAAAATCGCGATCGGTCGGGGCGCCGCGCGTGATCTGAAGGTAAACACCACCGTTGACCACTTCGTTCTCGGCCACCAGCTTGCGGTGAACCTCCAGCAGGTCGTCGTAGGAAATCGGGTTGGCCATGTCCAATTCAGATAGAGAACGCGCCAGACGTTTGGCGTGACCGTCGAAATCCACCAGCTTGCCATCCAACACACTGGTGACCTCGTAAACGCCATCGGCCATCAGGAAGCCACGGTCGAAGACAGAGATCTTGGCCTCTTCTTCCGGCAGATACTCTCCGTTCACGTATACGATGCGGCTCATGGCTGGCTCCTTATCCCCAGAGGCGTGCGTCGGGCGGATGCACACCATCTTCGTCAAACTTCAATGGTTGCTCACGGTCTTCGGCCAGAAGCAGCGGGCCGTCAAGGTCTGTTACCGCCACACTCTGCGCAACAAGCACCGCAGGGGCCATCGCAAGCGAGCTGCCCATCATGCAGCCGACCATAATGCCATAGCCTTCGGCCTCGGCCGCCTTGCGCAATTCCAGCGCCTCGGTCAGGCCGCCCGTCTTGTCCAGCTTGATGTTGACCAGGTCATATTTGCCTTTGAGCCCGGGCAGCGAGGCGCGGTCGTGGCAGCTTTCGTCAGCACAGACCGGCAGGGGGCGCTCGATCTCGGCCAACAGGTCGTCTTGCCCGGCGGGTAAGGG
>CAYFXM010000125.1:0-7935 GCA_964346965.1 uncultured Actibacterium sp.
ACGTTGCAATCTGGGATGTGACCGGCGTGGAAAGTGCCGGAAGCTGGGACCCAGCGGCGCTTTTGCTGGCGGGGCCGAACAAGGTCCGCGACCTGTTTGTTGAAGGGCGTCAGGTCGTGCGCGACGGGCAAATCACAACGATTGACCTGCCGGTCGCCATTGAACAGCAAAATAAACTCGCGCGAAACCTGATGGAGCGTTAACCCATTGCCGCGATGAAGCGGGTCAAAGTTTCCACAGGCGCATCGGTGTTCCAGATTTCTTCGCCAATTCCGAAGAAATCCGTGGCTGGGGTTAATTCGCGGATGGCGTCTTCGGTCAGGCCACCTTCGGCGACAACGGGCACTTCGATCATTTGTGACCACCACTGAAACAACTCCAAAGGCGCAACCGTACCGTCGCCCAGTGAACTTGCGGTTACCGGGCCGAAACTGACGTAGTCGGCGCCGGATTCGCCCGCAGACATGCCGTCGTGGCGGGAGGTGCCGCAGAAGGCGCCTACGATCGCATCCGCCCCCAGTTCCTTGCGGGTCGCGCGGACAGAACGTGCGCCGTCGGTCAGGTGAACACCGTCCAGCCCCAAACGCTCGACCAGTTGAACATGGCTGTCGATGGCAATCGCGATATCGCGGGCATGAGCCACTTCGCGTAATGCATCGGCGGCGCGAGAGACACGGTCCTCGTCCTTGGTCGCCATGGCTAGGCGGATACAAGCAATTTCATGGGCGTCCAGCACCGCGGCCAGCTGATCGGGGAAGGTCGACAGCTCAAACTCGGGCGGAGTGATCAGGTAAATCTGCGGGCGCTCGATCTCGGCCATTCTTGGGCTCCTTGAACTGGATTTTTGCCCCTATAGCGGGGTTTTACGGCTTTGGCTACTTCGCAGGCATGGGTTTGACGAAATCCAGCGACAGGCGCAGCCATTCGGCGCGCGCTTTGTCATCGGCCAGCCCTTCATCGGTCACGTCGATCATGCCACCCATCTTGCGTCCGGTGAATTGCATCGGGCCCGCGCCGTCGATTTCCAAGGCAGCCGCTTCGTTGTCTTTACCAACCCGAAACATGGCGCCGTCTTTGTGAACGCCGCACAGCATGTTGCCGTTCAGCAGGAAACACAGCCCGCCGAACATCTTCTTTTCTGTGATCCCCTGAAGATCCTCCAAATCATCGCGCAGGATCGTCGCCAGTCCTTCGTCATAGGCCATGCGGGCCTCCTTGTCCTGTTGGTTGATCCAGCGTATCACGCCGCGACAACGCAGGAACAGAAATTCGATGACTGATACTTACCGTCCGCAACCCGCATTTGTGCTTGTTCGCCCTCAGATGGGCGAGAACATTGGTGGGGCTGCACGTGCCATGTGGAACTTTGGCCTCGACAGGATGCGGATCGTCGACCCACGCGATGGTTGGCCGAACCAGAAGGCCGTGGCCATGGCCAGCGGGGCAGGGCGGTTGCTGGATGAAGCAGGACTGTTCGAGGGGACGGACGCCGCTCTGGAAGATTGTGACTATGTCTTTGCCACCACCGCGCGGTCGCGCGGGCTGACCAAACCGGTCGTCAGCCCGGAACGCGCAATGGACCAAGCGCGCACGCTGATTGCCGAGGGCAAGAAAGTCGCGGTCCTGTTTGGCCCCGAACGGGCAGGGTTGGAGAATGACGACATCGCGCGAGCAAATGCGATCATCTCGGTGCCGGTAAACCCCGAGTTTGCCTCTTTGAACCTCGCGCAATGCGTTCTGCTGACGGCTTATGAATGGCGTCGCCAGACCGAAGAGGTGGTGCCCGAGGTCATGGAAATGGCCAAGACCGAGTTCGCCAGCAAGCTGGAAATTCAGAAACTGGGTGACCATTTCGAGGAACGGATGGAGGAAGCCGGATTCTTCTACCCCGAAACCAAAGCCGAAGGGATGAAGCTGAACCTGCGCAACCTGTGGAGCCGCATGCCGCTGACACGCGCCGATGTTCAGATCTTCCACGGAATGCTGCGGCAAATGGTACGCTGGAAAGAACGCGGCGACTGACTTGCGGCGGGGCCTTTGCGGCCCTAGGTTCAGGCCGGAAGATACGGGGGGCAGGATGGCTCAGAAACGGTCGATTTTCGAAGAAGTAGAAGGCGATAAGCCGAAGGATGCCCCGGCGCAGACCGGTGTGATCGACAAGGCGCGCAAAGGTGCGCGCGGGGCGATCCGGGCGTGGCTGATGGTTCTGTTCGCCATGGTCGTTGCCATGATCGTGGTGGGAGGCCTGACGCGCCTGACCGACTCTGGCCTGTCGATCACCGAGTGGAAGCCGGTGACCGGCGCCTTGCCGCCAATGTCCGAGGCCGACTGGTCCGCCGAGTTCGAGAAGTACCAGCAAATCCCCGAATATCAGTTGCAGAACAAAGGCATGAGCCTTTCCGAGTTCAAGTTCATCTACTGGTGGGAATGGGGCCACCGTCAGCTCGGCCGAACCGTTGGCCTTGTCTGGGCGCTTGGTTTCTTTGGTTTTATGGCCGCGCGTAAGATACCAACAGGCTGGACCGGAAGGTTGCTTGGGCTTGGTGCCCTCGGCGGTTTGCAAGGCGCTATTGGCTGGTGGATGGTGTCATCGGGCCTTGGCGGTGAGATGCTTGATGTCGCCTCTTATCGGTTGGCAACGCATCTGGGGCTGGCATTTGTGATCCTTGGGGTTATCGGCTGGTACATCTTGGCGCTTGGCCGGCCTGAAGCCGAGCTGATGCAAGCGCGACGTAACCGCGAGGCGAAGTTGTTCTCGATGTCGACCGGGCTGCTGCATTTCTCCTTGCTGCAGATCATTCTCGGGGCCTTGGTTGCCGGGATCGACGCCGGACGGAACTATATCGACTGGCCGTTGATGGCTGGCGGTTTGACCCCGCCGGGCATGTGGGAGCTGACGCCGGCTTGGCGCAACCTGTTTGAGAATGACGGAACAGTACAATTTTTGCACCGTGTGGCGGGGTACCTGCTGTTTATCTTTGGGGTCGTCGTTTGGCGCCGTTCACGCAAGTCCGGCAACCACAAGACCCGCTCGGCCTTTGCGGCGGTCATCGGCATGATGTTGTTGCAGATGGTGCTGGGAATCGTGACAGTGATGCATTCCGCGCCGTTGGAGCTGGCGCTGGTGCACCAAGTTGGCGCGATTGTCCTTTGGGTGCTTATCCTGAGGGCGCGGTTCCTCAGCCAGTACCCGACCTCTCAATCCGTTCGTGCCTAATATGGCTGCCTATGACGATCTGATGGCGTTCCAGCGCGAGACAGAGGCGCTGGCACAGGTTGCTGGCCGTCTAGGCTGGGATCAGGAAACCGTCATGCCACGAGGGGCTGCCGAACAGCGGGCCGAAGAGATGGGCGCCATAGAGGCTGTTCTTCACGCGCGACGGACTGACCCGCGCTTGGCGGACTGGCTAGCAAAGGTTGACGAAAGTGCGACCGACGAGGTTGGAAAAGCTAACCTGCGTCACATTCACCGTTCCTATGATCGGACGACCAAGGTACCCGGTGATCTGGCCGCGCAAATTGCCCGGGTGACCAGCCGCGCCCAAGGAATTTGGGCAGAAGCGCGGGCGAAGGATGATGTCGCATCATTCGTGCCGATCCTGCAAGAGGTGGTCGCCCTCCGTCGCGAAGAGGCGGCGGCTTTGGCTGACGGCGGCGATCTCTACGATGCCCTTCTCGACGGGTACGAGCCCGGTGCGACGGGGGACGACATCTCGGCGATATTCGACCGCATGCGCCCACGACTTGTCGATTTGCGCGAACGGATCAATGGGCTGGAAAACACCCCCAACGGTTTGAGCGGAACCTTTGACGAAGCTGCCCAACCGGCGCTGTCACGCGAAATCGCGGAGCGGTTTGGCTATGATTTCTCGCAGGGCCGAATAGACAAGGCGGTCCACCCGTTTTCCAGTGGCTCCGGGCGGGACGTGCGCATTACCACCCGCGTCGATGAAAGTGATCCTTTCAACTGCCTGTATTCCACGATCCACGAGGTTGGCCACGCCTGCTATGAGCAAGGGATCAACAAGGATTTCCTTCTGACGCCTCTCGGCAGCGGTGTCTCGATGGGCGTGCATGAAAGCCAAAGCAGGATTTACGAAAACCAACTTGGACGCAGCCGGGCCTTTACCAGCTTTCTGTATGACCGAATGAGGGACGTATTCGGGTTTGTCGGAACCAAGGATGCGGACACGTTTTATGGAGCAGTGAACCGCGTGCATTCGGGTTTCATCCGCACCGAAGCAGATGAGGTTCACTACAACCTGCACATCATGATGCGCTTTGATCTGGAGCGCGACCTCGTTCGGGGTACTTTGGAAGTGAGCGAGTTGGAGGACGCTTGGAACCAACGCTTCCTCGCAGATTTCGGCGTAGGCGTCGATCGCCCGTCGAACGGGCTTTTGCAGGACGTGCACTGGTCGGTGGGGCTTTTCGGATATTTCCCGACCTACAGCTTAGGGAACGTCTATGCTGGCTGCTTGTTTGACGCGCTGCAGACAGCCGTTCCAACTCTTGAGGATGACCTTAGCCAAGGAAAACCTTCCAATGCGACCAATTGGTTGCGGGATCACCTTCAGGTAAATGGCGGCCTGTATCTGCCGAAAGAAACGATCAGCCGCGCGTGTGGTGCCAACCCGACCGAGGCGCCTCTGCTTGACTACCTCGACCGGAAATTCGGCGCGCTCTACGGGCTTTGAGGGCTAGAACTCCGGGTACTCGCCATCGGCGAAGAGGTAGTCATAAACCTCTTGCAGAAACCGCGCGTAGTCCGCGTCATCGTCAAAGGGCAGCGCCGTCATCGACTGGAACTCTTCGCGCGAGATCGCGCCGGTGTCGATGGCTTCCTTCAACTCGGATTCGAAAATGGCCCGGATGTCCTTGTTGCCAGGGTCGGAGAGATTGTCGTCTAGCTCGTCGATGCTGAAGGCATTGGCGTCGAGATAGCTTTCCAACCGGCCTTTCAGAATTTCAAATTTCTCGAAGTCCATCCGTTATTTTCCCTTCTTCTTCGGGATAGGCGTGGGATCGGGATACATGGTCAGCAGTTTCTCGGACCCATCGGGTTGAATGATGTACAGGGCGACAAGCTTGCCACCGGTGAAATTCGTGGGCTCGGTACCTGTGGGTTTGGCTTTGGTGCCCTTGCGGGTGAATCCTTCCAGCTTGGTTTCGTAACCGGTGCCCAAAGCCTCTTCCAGCGGGATCTCGACCTTGACGAAGTTCGACTTCGCTTTCACGGAAGCGGCGCGTTTATTCGCGAATTCGGTACCACCACGCACAGTTTCGTCCGCATCGACGTAGTCGCCGGGGTCTTTCAGGCGTGTTGCGTGCTGAGCGCAGCTATGCTTGGCAGGCTGGCCCTTCTTCTTGCCCTTCTTGATCTTCTTGTAGGCGTCAAAAGGGGTGCCGGTCACAGGGTCATGCCCCAGTAATACCCTGTCGCTGAGTTGCTTCGGAGTGACCGCACCCTCGTGCCGCTGTGGGCCATGGCCTTCTTTGGCGAGATAGTTCAGGCAGACCTCATCAAGCTGTTTCTTGAGCTTCTCAAGCTCTGCTCCGGCGGGGTCGGGTGGCGGAGTGGCCAATGCGGCTTTCATCGCCCGGCGAAGGTCCTTGATCTGCGGTTTGATCTTGTCGTCGAAAGCGGTGTCCTTACTGGCCCGATCCACAATATTGTCGATAAGGCCTTTCATATCGGCCAGTTTCGCCGGGTCGCCCTTCGATGCCAAGGCCGCAGTCAGACGGTCTTCTGTAGGCGCCGCGGCTACAGCTTTGCGCAGGGCTGCAAGAACCTGCAGGGCCTTTTCAAAGTCCTGGTCGGACATCGCCTTGGTGAAACCTGCGTTAAGAAGTTTCAACTTGTTTGCATAGTCGGGGGGCGATGCCTTCACCGCTGCGACGAGTGCGGGACCAATTTTTTTGTAGGCTTTCTGAAGCTTCGCCTCGATGCCCGTATCCGGTGCCGACGTGTCGGCCGGCTGCTCTGGTGTAGCTGTGTCCTCCTCATCGGCCTCGAGCATTTCCCCCGTGTGACTGACAATCGCAACTTTGATCCTCAGACCGCGCTCACGCAGATACTTCTTGAACATCCGGCCTAGTTTCGGAGGCGGCACGACGCCCTCTTCGCACTGCAGAACCAAGATATTCTCTTTAACTGAAGCCTCGCCGGTGGCGCCTTTGTTGCCGCCACCTGCTGTTTTAGCGATGCGCTTTAGCGCAGATGGTGCTTTACGTTTGTCCAACTCTAGGAAAAGATCTTCGGTGCCGATCAGAAGAGCGAAGTTATGGGGTTTTTGCTTCATCGCGGCGAGCAAAGGTTTCAGGGCTTTGCCTTCGGCGACAAGCTCTGCTTTGGTTTTCTTGGCCATCGGTCAATCCCCAAACGCAAATAAGGTTTCTAAAAAGAGACTCTATTTCAATAGCTTGCACAAGATGGGTGACTCGATCAATTTCAATGACGAGACGCGGAGCAGTTTGGCGTCGCATCGCTAGTTTTCGAGCAGGAGAGGAAATGCGGCAACTGATGACGAAGGATGAGTTGACCGATTTCATCGCGCGGGAAATGCCGCAGGTGAAGGATGACTTCATCATCGACCGAGTCAGCGCGATGGAAGCCGACGTGCGCATGCCGGTGGCGTTTCGCCATCTGCGCCCCGGTGGCACAGTGTCTGGGCCGTCCATGTTCGCCTTGGCGGACCTTGGCGTCTATGTAGCCATTCTTGCCATGATCGGGCCAAAGGCGCTGACAGTGACGACCAACGCCACCATCGACTTCATGCGCAAGCCAGAGGCCGATGCAGACCTGGTTTGCAAAGTGAAGGTTCTGAAGCTGGGGCGTGCCTTGGCCGTGGCGGACGGGTTGCTCTATTCCGAAGGGAAAGAGGCCCCCGTGGCGCGGATCAACATGACCTATTCGATCCCGCCAAAAGAGTAGGGCGCCACCGTAGCGACGCCCTTTGTCTTAAAGCGTGAACTCTTCGTTCCACGCCTTATCTTCACCACCTATGCCGCCGACCTGCATACGGATCGGCAGGCCGATCTGGTCCAGCAGGGCAAAGAAGGGTTTGGGGTCCAGTTCTTCGACATTGACCATGGCCTTGGTGTCCCACTCGCCATTGGCCACCAGCATTGCCGCGGCGACCGGCGGAACGCCCGCGGTATAGCTGATGCCTTGGCTGCCGACCTCGTTATAGGCCTCTTTGTGGTCGGCGACGTTATAGGTGAACATCTCGACCTCGCGCCCGTCCTTGGTGCCTTTGACCAAGGTGCCGATGCTGGTTTTGCCGGTGTATTCGGGGGCCAGCGAAGACGGGTCGGGCAGGCAGGCCTTGACCACTTTCAGCGGGATAACCTCTTGGCCCTCGGCAGTCACAACGGGCTGCTCAGACAGCAGGCCGATGTTCTTCAGAACGGTGAACACGTTGATGTAGTGGTCGCCGAAGCCCATCCAGAACCGCACGTCGGCCTGCGGATAGTTCACCGCAAGGCTTTGCACCTCGTCATGGCCAGACATGTAGGATTGCGAGGGGCCAACAACCGGCATGTCCCAGACCTTGGGCACTTCGAACATCTTGTTCGAGTTCCACTCGCCGTTCTGCCACGAATAGACCACGCCCGTGAACTCACGGAAGTTGATCTCGGGGTCGAAATTGGTGGCGAAGTATTTCCCGTGGGAACCGGCGTTGATGTCGATGATGTCGATCGATGTCACGTCGTCCATCTGGTCGATGCCAAAACGTGCAAAAGCGTTCACGCAGCCCGGATCAAATCCCGCACCAAGGATCGCGGTGATCCCTTTCTCGGCGCAGCGGTCGCGGCGCTTCCATTCATAGTTCGCGTACCACGGCGGGTTTTCGCAGATCTTGTCCGGCTCTTCGTGGATGGCCGTGTCGATATAGGCGGCGCCGGTTTCGATACAGGCTTCCAGCACGTGCA
>CAYFXM010000126.1:0-7924 GCA_964346965.1 uncultured Actibacterium sp.
CTTGAAGATTTGGCCTTCGCGACCGTAGCCCAAGCCTCGACCCACCCGAATTGGAATATGGGGCAGCGGATCACCATCGATAGTGCATCTATGTTTAATAAGGCGATGGAGGTTATTGAAACCAAAGAATTCTTTGGGGTCGATCCAGACAAGATTGAGGTGATCATCCACCCGCAATCGCTCATCCACGCGATGGTGGGCTTTTCGGATGGCGCATTGATGGCCCATCTGGGTCCACATGACATGCGGCATGCAATCGGCTTCGCACTAAACTGGCCCAAACGGGATACCTTGCCCGTAACGCGCCTTGACCTTGCGAAGATCGCGCAACTGACGTTCCGAGAAGCGGATCTGCGCCGCTATCCGGCGCTCGGACTTGCGCGGCAAGTCATGGCTGACGGTGGGTTGTCTGGTGCAGTTTTTACCGCTGCGAAAGAAGCGGCCATGGATGCGTTCATTGCCGAAAAGATTGGTTTTCTAGACATGTTTGTTGTGGTCGAGCAGGTTATGGACAGGCTTTCGGGCCAATACCGCCTCAATCCCGCCGAGATCACACTTGATAAAGTGTCCGAGGCAGATCATCTGTCTAGACATGCCGCAGCGTCAGTGATTTCGACGCTAAGAAGCGATTAAAGGGCAGAGCATTGGACATTTCGCAGCTAATTCCGACGTTTGGGAACCTTGGCTACACAGTCTTGGCCTTGGTTGTCGCGCTGAGCATTATCGTCGCTGTACATGAATATGGGCACTACATCGTCGGTCGCTGGACCGGCATATATGCCGAGGTTTTTTCCATCGGTTTTGGGCCCGTTCTAATTTCGAAGGTCGACCACCGTGGTACGCGCTGGCAAATCGCGGCGATTCCATTGGGTGGCTACGTTAAATTCCTTGGTGACGGTAACGCGGCAAGCAAACCGGACGCTCAGGCCTTGGCGAAAATGGACAGTGAGACCAAACGCCATACAATGATGGGGGCACCGGTTTGGGCGAGGGCTCTGACGGCAGCGGCTGGTCCGGCTTTTAATTTTGCTTTGTCCTTCGTGATTTTCACCGCGTTCATGTTCATTCGCGGCGTTCCGATCGACCCCCCGACAGTCGGTATTCTAGCAAATCTTCCTGCAGGTGAAACGGAACTGCTGCCGGGAGACGAGATCTCATCGATTGGCGGATCGCCAACCCCCGACTATCAAGCTTTCTATGAAGCTTTGCCCGATATCTCGCCGAACGAGCCGGTGGCATACGAAATTCTGCGCGACGGCGTCGAGATGACAGTTGTTGGCGGCTACCCTTTCCCGCCATTGGTTGAACAGGTGCAGCCAGAATCTGCAGCGATGGATGCGGACCTACGGTCCGGAGACGTGGTAATGGCCATCAATGGCCAACGTATCCACGCCTTTCTCGAACTTCAGGAACTTGTTCGTGGTTCGAATGGCGATGAAGTGACGCTCGAGGTATGGCGCGCCGGCGAGCGAATTGAGCTTGTTCTTCAACCGCGTCGGGTTGATCTTCCCGATGGCAATGGTGGTTTCTCCACTAACTGGATGATCGGTATGACCGGCGGGTTGCTTTTTGAACCCGCTACCCGTGTACCTTCGATCGCAGAGGCGTCGGGTTTGGCAACATCGCAAATTGCCTTCATCATGGAGTCGAGCGTATCAGCGGTTTACCACGTTGCTGTAGGCTCGATCAGCAAATGCAATGTGGGCGGAGTAATCCGCATCGCAAAAACGTCGAGTGCGGCGGCCAGTCAGGGGATTGGGACGTTCATCTGGTTTGTCAGCGTGCTGTCAACGGCAATAGGCCTGATCAACTTGTTTCCGATTCCAGTTCTGGACGGTGGTCACCTGGTGTTCCATGCCTATGAGGCCGTGTTCCGCAAACCTCCGAACGAAAAGGTTCTCAATGCGCTCTTCGCGATTGGCTTGACGGTCGTTGTTTCGTTGATGGTATTCGGTCTGGCAAACGATCTCTTCTGCCCCTAGAGGCTGGTCATAGATTGGCCGCATTTGTTGGATAGTCTTGGCTTGTCACGCGAAGTGGAGAAGTCCAATGACCACGATTTCAAATGGGGCCAAGGGAGTCTGGTTCCTTCTATTGCTGAATTTCGATCTGCTGATGTTTCTCGGCGCGATGTTCGGGGCGCTGGCCGTAGTGGTTTTTTTGACGCAGTGAACCAACACATCTAGATGCGAATTTATTGCGGCAAAACGCCAATCTCGTAGGTTGGTGTTTTCGTCTTTTGACAAGCTGACCCAATCAGTCTAGGCAGATTTCAAACCAAAGTTTGTTAATGGGCGGGGACATGGCCGGACTTTATCGCATTCAGAGTGCCGTATTTTCACATGTAAAAATTCTGGCAAAGTCGGTTGCCACGATTATCCTGGCAATTGTGCTGGTCGCCGGCATCCACCCGCAACAGGCCAACGCACAAACCTATCAGATTAGCAGTTTCGATATCGACGGAAATCAACGTGTCGATGATGCCACGATCCTTTCCTACGCGGGTATCTCTACTGGTCAAATCGTTTCGGCAGCGGAAATCAATGCGGCGACACAACAACTGACCAACAGCGGCCTTTTTGAATCTGTTGTCATACGCCCAAGGGGCTCGGTTCTTGAGATCGTCGTCGTTGAGTATCCGACGATCAACATCGTTGACTTTGAGGGAAACAAGAAGGTTAAGGACGAGGTGCTGACTGCGGTTATCCAGTCGCAATCCCGACGCGTCTATAGCCCTCGCACAGCGGAGGCAGACGCCGCAAATATCGTATTGGCTTATGAACAATCCGGTCGCCTTGCGGCAAGCGTGACACCCAAGATCATTCGTCGGTCAGATAATCGTGTTGATCTTGTCTTCGAGATCATTGAAGGCCGCATTGTGGAAATCGAACGGATTTCTTTTGTCGGAAACCGTAATTTCTCGGAGCGCCGTCTTCGTCGGGTACTTGGCAGCAAACAGGCTGGCATTTTCCGCCGTTTGGTCCGCAGTGATACATTCCTGTCCGACCGGATCGAGTTCGACAAGCAGGTTTTAGCCGATTTCTATTCCTCGCGAGGTTACATCGATTTCCAGGTTCTTTCAGTAAACTCTGAATTGGCACGGAGTCGCGATGGATATCAGGTGACCTTCAATATTCGCGAAGGGCAGTCGTTCGATTTTGGTGAAATTACCGCATCCTCGGATCTGGAAGAGGTGGACGCGGATGAGTTTCTTGCAGAGATCAAGCTTCGCTCTGGAAAAACCTACTCCCCCCTTAAAGTTGAAAGCACCATCACGCGCCTTGAGCGCCTTGCGTTGAAGAAGGGTTTGAATTTCGTTCGTATCGAACCCAGAATTAGCCGAAACGACCGCGATCTCACTCTTGATGTCGAGTTCGTAATTAATCGCGGCCCACGGGTTTTTGTCGAACGCATCGACATCGAAGGCAATGCGACCACGCTAGACCGAGTTATCCGTCGGCAATTCGACAGCGTAGAGGGCGATCCCTTCAACCCTCGCGCTATCCGCGCGGCGGCAGAGCGAATTAGGGCGCTTGGGTTCTTCTCGAAATCCGATGTTGACGCCCGAGAAGGCTCATCCCCGGATCAGGTCATCATCGATGTGGACGTCGAAGAGCAAGCGACTGGTTCGTTGTCCTTTGGCGCATCCTATAGCGCAGACGATGGTCTGGGCGCGGCGATCAGTTTCAGCGAGCGTAACTTCCTTGGCCGAGGTCAGCGTCTGTCGTTCACAATATCGACGGCCTCGGATGATCGCGAATATGCGTTTGGTTTCTTCGAGCCAGCCTTTCTTTCTCGTGATGTCGCGCTCAGCGTAAGCGGTTCGTACAGCGAGACAACAGAAGCATATAATGCGCTCTACGATACCAGCGACGTCTTTATTTCCCCAAGCCTGGGGTTTCCAATCGGCGAAAACAGCCGTTTGGATATCAATGGCGCTTACGAAGAAACCGAAATAAGCAACTACACGGGCACGTCGCCAATTCTATCTTCGGAAGCCGGTCTCGGTAAGCAGTCGGCGTTCTCTGTCGGTGTGGCCTACAACTATGACACTCGTCGAAGTGGATTGGATCCCAACACAGGTTTTAGATTGCGCCTAAGCCAAGACATCGGTTTCGGAGGCGACATCGAATTCAGTGAAACGAGTGTTCTTGCTGGGGCCCAGACCAGGGTTTTCAACGAGGAAATCGGTGTTAAGGCTGAATTCGAAGCCGGAATGTTAAACGTCTTTAATGGCGACAGCCGTGTTACCGACCGTTACTTCCTAAACGGAAAGATGCGCGGATTTGAAGCCAACGGTCAGGGACCGCGCGATTTGGATTCGACAGCAGAAGAAGCGCTTGGCGGCAACTTCTACGCAGTAACCCGGTTTGAATCGGAGTTCCCTCTTGGACTGCCGGAAGAGTATGGAATTAGTGGTGGATTGTTTGCTGACTTTGGCGCTGTCTGGGGACTTGATAACACGGATGGTGGACGGGTCGATGACAGTTTCAACCTTCGTTCGGTGGTAGGCTTTGCTATCCTGTGGGACTCTGTGATCGGTCCACTTCGGTTCAATTTCACCAAGGCACTTCAAAAAGAAGATTATGACCGCGAACGCACCTTCGACCTGACGATTTCAACGCAGTTCTGATGCTTCGCTTTCTACTGGCATTGGTTCTTGTGCATCTGGCTTCAACTACCAGTGCGCAAGAGCCGACGGTTCAGTTTTCGAGCCAAATCCTGATTATCGACCAAGAAGCTCTTTTTCAGCGTTCCCAATTTGCTCAAAGCCTGCTTGGTGAGCTTGAGGAAGAGAGCAAAGCGCTTGCCGCTGAAAATCGGGAAATCGAAGAACAGTTGATTGCCGAGGAAAAGCAGCTAACGGAAGAGCGTGAATCCCTGGAACCCGAGGTGTTTCGGCAAAAGGCAATGGCATTTGATGAGAAGGTTGTCGCCCTGCGTGCCAGTCAGGATGAAAAGACACGACAACTTCTGGCGAAACGAGAGACTCTGCAGCAAAGTTTCTATCAAGCCGCTCTGCCGGTCCTGACGGAAATTATTCGTGAGAGGGGCGCGTTGGTGGTATTGGACACACGTTCGGTTTTTCTTTCCTCAGGGCAAGTAGACATCACCAATGAAGCAATCACGCGCATCGATGCTGCTTTCGTAAATGCCTCCGAAACGCCCTCTGTTCCAGAGTGACGCTTGTGTCGGTCACTCCGAGTTGCTAACCCCAAAGCTAACAAACAAAGACAAAAGGGAAGGACATGATCATGAGCGATCAAACACCTAGAGAGGCGGATATTCACCTGATCCAAAGGATCATTCCGCATCGTTACCCCTTCCTACTTGTGGATAAGGTCGTCGACATCGTGCCGAACGAAAGCGCAGTTGGCATTAAGAATGTTACGTTCAACGAGCCGCATTTCCAGGGTCACTTTCCGGCCGCACCGATCATGCCCGGTGTTACGATTATCGAGGCACTGGCCCAGACCGCAGCCGTGATGGTCGGTGTGTCGATGAATATGGCCGATAAGGAAATGCTCGTCTATTTCATGAATATCGACAAAGCCAAGTTCCGCCGCAAAGTGGTGCCGGGTGACGTCCTGGAGTTGCATGTAAAAGCCCTTCGTGGCGGTTCTAAAATCTGGAAATTCGAAGGTGTGGCCAAGGTCGGAGACGAAATGGCGGCACAATGTGAATTCTCGGCCATGATGGACCTGCCCAAGGAGTAAGCCGCAATGGCGATTGATCCCTCCGCGCAGATTCACCCAAGCGCGATCGTTGATGACGGGGCTGTGATTGGCCCCCGGACGGTTGTAGGGCCGTTTTCGACGGTTGGGCCGGAAGTTCGCCTCGGTGCTGATGTCGTGCTGAAAAGCCACACGATTGTCACTGGTTGGACCGAGATCGGTGATGGCACGGTGATTTTTCCTTTTGCGAACATCGGTGATGTTCCCCAGGACTTGAAATACGCTGGCGAACGCACGCGTCTGATCGTTGGTCAGCGCAACCGCATCCGCGAGGGTGTCACCATGAACACCGGCACCGAAGGCGGCGGTAGCGAGACAAGGGTTGGTGACGACTGCCTGTTTATGATGGGAAGCCACGTTGGGCATGATGCCCAAGTCGGCAACAAGGTAATTCTGGCCAATAACGCCGCCCTTGCGGGACATTGCGTCATCGAGGATGAGGTGATCATCGGGGGTCTTTCTGGGATCCACCAATGGGTGCGTGTGGGGCGCGGGGCGATCATTGGGGCCGTAACCATGGTGACCAACGACGTGATTCCCTTTGGCCTTGTTCAAGGGCCTCGGGGCGTCTTGGATGGTTTGAACCTCGTTGGATTGAAACGGCGCGGTGTATCTCGATCCGAGATCTCAGATCTGCGCGCCGCTTACCAAACCTTGGCGCAGGGAGAGGGAGCGTTCCAGGAACGTGCGAAGTCCCTCGCCGGCGAGACCAACAGCACATACGTGCAAGAGGTTGTTGATTTCATTCTTGGGGAAAGCGATCGGTCTTTCCTAACACCAAAATAGACATGTTGGCGCTGGTCGCAGGGCAGGGGCATTTGCCCGAAGTCATTTTGGCCAACGTGGCCGAACCAATTTTTGTGGCGGCACTTGAAGGGTTTCCGCCAGAGGTTTCCGTCGATGTGACGTTTCGGATGGAGCGATTGGGCGGCCTTCTTCAGACGCTCAAATCTAAGGGCGCTACGCGGGTGTGCCTCGCGGGGAGCATCTCACGCCCGGAAATTGATCCTTCTGCCGTTGACGAAGAAACACAGCCCTATCTGCATCGTATTGCTCAGGCTCTGCATCTCGGTGATGATGGGGCGCTGCGTGAGATCCTCAAAATATTTGAAGAAAATGGCCTGCACATCTGTGCCGCGCACGAACTGGTGCCGTCGCTATTACCTGAGGTGGGTGTTTTGTCTTCGGTAAAGCCGACCGAGCGGGATAAGCAGGACGCGCGCCGGGCAATGCAGATCATGGCCCTCACTGCGTCGGCCGACATTGGACAAAGTTGTATCGTATCTGAGGGGCAGGCCTTAGCGGTGGAAACGCTAGGGGGAACGAATTGGATGCTTGCGACTGTTGCACGCGAACGGCCCAAATCAGCAGCTCCGGGCGGGGTATTTGTGAAAGCACCAAAACCCATTCAGGACAGACGCGTGGACCTTCCCGTTATTGGCCCAGAAACCGTCGTGGCTGCAGCTGATGCGGGCTTGAACGGGATCGTAATCGAGGCTGGTGGAGTTATGGTTTTGTCGAAAGAGGAAACCATCCGAATCGCTGATGAAACCGGGTTGTTCCTTTGGGTTCGAGAGGCTGACTGATGCGGTTTTTTCTGATCGCAGGTGAACCTTCGGGCGACGTGCTAGGTGCCGCGCTTATGTCTGGTTTGAAGCAGCTGCACCCAGAAGTGACCTTCTCGGGCGTTGGTGGACCTTTGATGCAGGCCGAGGGATTGGACAGCCTGTTTCCGATGGATGAACTCAGTGTCATGGGTTTAGCAGAGGTGCTGCCGAAGTACCGTCATTTGAAACGTCGTATCCGCGAATGTGCCGATGCTGTGTTGGCCGAGACACCAGACGCGCTGATTACTATCGATAGCCCGGATTTCTGTCTCCGCGTGGCTCGATTGGTCAAGGACGCTTCTTCCGTGCGCACCATCCACTACGTTGCTCCTACGGTTTGGGCGTGGAGATCCAAGCGTGCCGCCAAAATGGCGAAGGTTATCGATCAGGTGTTGGCGCTGTTCCCATTTGAACCTCCGTATATGGAAGCCGAGGGGATGCGCTGCGATTTCGTCGGTCACCCGGTCGTGGCAGAACCTAGGGCGACAGAAGAAGATATTGCGACCTTTCGCAAGACCTATGGGCTTCGTGACGATGAACGTGTCCTGTTGGCGCTTCCCGGTTCCCGGCTGGGAGAGGTTG
>CAYFXM010000127.1:0-7923 GCA_964346965.1 uncultured Actibacterium sp.
TTTATCAGCCTTAGGTCGTTACTCGCCCTGTCCCTGCGTGAGATGTCGACAACCTGTAGGTTTGAAGAAACTGAAACATCTGCGCCCTCGCATCGACTGCAATGACGATGCAGCCAAGGGCTTAAAATTCAGCTACCACAAAAAAGGCCCCGCCTTTAAGGGGCGGGGCTAGGTGGGTGCCTATAGGTATGGTCACAGGCACCGGCGGTACATCGTTGCAGTTAGTTCGGGCGTTCTGCCATTTCGGCCCGAATCTGCTGTCTCAGAATGTCGATCGGTACGGTCTTACCGTCCTTTTTCAGATGCCAATAGGTCCAGCCATTGCAGCTCGGCGCGCCTTCCAGCGCGGCGCCGACCTGATGGATCGAGCCCTTCACATCGTGGGAAACCAGTGTGCCATCGGCGCGGATCTTGGCGATCTTGCCGCGCGGCGAGGTCAGTGTCTCGCCCGGACGCAACATGCCGCGTTCGACCAACTGGCCGAAGGGCACGCGCGGCTCGGCGCGTTTCGAGGTGCTGACCGTCAGCGACTCTTTGTCAAACTTGCGGACCTTGGCTATGCGCTTCTCGGCAACCTTGCGATAGGCCTCTTCGCGCTCGATCCCGATGAACTCTCGGCCCAGCATCTTGGCAACAGCGCCGGTGGTGCCGGTGCCGAAGAACGGATCAAGAATAACGTCACCCGGGTTGGTCGTGGCGACTAGTACACGATGCAAAAGCGACTCCGGCTTCTGGGTGGGGTGGGCCTTTTCGCCCTTGTCGTCTTTTAACCGCTCGTGCCCGGTGCAAATCGGCAGGACCCAGTCGCTGCGCATTTGAACACCTTCGTTCAACGCTTTTAGGGCTTCGTAGTTAAAAGTGTATTTACTGGCCTCTTCTTTCGAGGCCCAGATCAGCGTCTCATGCGCATTGGTGAAGCGCTTACCGCGGAAATTCGGCATCGGGTTGGACTTGCGCCAAACCACGTCGTTAAGAATCCAGTAACCCTGGTTCTGCAATTCCGCGCCCATGCGGAAGACGTTGTGGTAAGAGCCAATTACCCAGATCGCGCCATTGGGCTTCAGGATACGCCGCGCGGCTTTCAGCCAATCGTGGGTGAACCGGTCATAGACCTTGAAACTGTCGAACTGGTCCCAATCGTTGTCGACCGCGTCGACCTTGGAATTGTCCGGACGATGCAGGTCGCCCTTCAGTTGAAGGTTATACGGGGGATCTGCGAAAATCAGGTCGACGGAATTCGCCGGAAGCGCATTCATGCGCTCGATGCAATCGCCATCCAATATCTGATTGAGCGGAAGCGTCGCCGCCCCGGCTTTCTTGGTCTTTGTACTCATCTCTGCCTCAATCCGCGCCATTTTTGGCGTCGTGGTTGTTGCCTCAAGAATGAGTCAAAGGCGATTCGCCGTCAATTTCTTTTTTGAATCAGTGACTTACAGAATTATCTTGATACAAGATATTGTGGATGGGTTTGAAGGAACGTCTATGATGTGGGGTTACCCCTAGCCGTAGAAGCCCATCCTGATGCATTTTTGTCCCATATCCGGCGTTGCTCTCCCAGCCATAACCGGGGTGCTGCGCGGCCAAATCAGCCATGATCCGATCGCGGGTGACCTTCGCCACGATCGAGGCCGCAGCAATCGACAGGGAGCGTCCGTCCCCTTTGACCACCGTCTCGGCATCGCAGGGCAAGTCAGGCGGTAGGCGATTACCGTCGATCAGTGCGTAGTCCGGAGTTTGCTTCAACCCGGCGATGGCACGGCGCATCGCCAGATAGGTGGCCTGTAGGATATTCAACTCGTCAATTTCCTCCACCGAGGCATGAGCGATAGAGACATCGGCCTTGGCCATGATGGCCTCAAACAGCGCATCGCGGCGTTTTGCCGTCAGCTTCTTCGAGTCGTTCAACCCTTCCGGCAGTTCGTCAGGGTTCAGCCAGACAGCCGCAGCGGTTACCGGACCGGCCCACGGCCCGCGGCCGACCTCATCAACGCCGATAATACGGGTTTTGCCTGCTTGCCGCGCAGCGCGCTCGAATGAAAAGTCTGGGGTTTGATCGGCCATGTCTCGTGATGGCCCCTCTGCCCCCTACCCGCAAGTAAAAAGGGCGGAGAGCTTTCGCCCTCCGCCCGTCTGAGGCGCGGTCCCATGGGGATGGAAATGGACCAGCGACTGCTCTCGCGACTTCAGCGTCGCGCCTCAAACCTGTAGCCGGCCTGTTTCAGGCAGCGCACACCATAGGCGCGCGGCGTGCCGTCGCGGCGTTTGAAAACTCCGCAAGAGCTTGGCAGACGGCGGGTGTAGTTTTCTCGCTTCAGGCAACGTGCCTGCACATAGCGGAAGTCGTGGTTGCCGTTTTCGGCCTTGCGAATGCAAGTCTTCGGCAGGACGCGTTTCCGAGCATGGCCGAGCTTACGACCATGATCGTGGTGCCACCGGCTGCTGCGCTCGTCGCGGTGATGCCAGTGGGTCGACCCATTATGGGTGTGTCGATAGACGTCGTTCCGGTCCTCGCGATGAACGCGGGTTTCGCGTTTGTTGTCGTTGTTCTTGGACAGGGCCCAGATCGTTATGCCCCCGATCAGGATCGCGGCGAGGGCGCCTTCGTTCAACCCATCGTCCTTCGCAGCGGCCGGCGTGACCGCGATTAGCATGGACAGGGCGGCGGCTGTCATCAGTTTGAACATTTCGTTGCTCCGTATCTTCCTGCGGCAGGACCGCGTTTCGAACATGGGTCAACGATGAGGCGGAAGCGAGAAGTCAGGCAATATCAGCCCGATGTCATCGGATAACAGGGGTTATATTCAAGTTGTTATTGAATAGCAGCACGCGCTGGCACAGAGTTGGCCTCATGAAAAAGGTCCTTCCATATCTTGTCCTTGGCTTGAGCCTCGGTTTGGCCTCTCCCGCGGCTGCGGAATGCTATGCCGACTACAAGGCCAAGAAAGACAATCCGCTGCGATTGCACTACGGTGTGGTCAAGCTGCCTAATGACGCCTGTTCCAGCCGTAGAGACGCCGCTGACGCGGTAGCAAGCCGGATCGGGGACGATGGGTGGAAACTGCTGAACGTCCTGTCGGTGTTCGACGACAGTGGTTTGCAGGAAAGGAAGGAAAGTGCCGGACGATACTATCTCCGCTACTGACCTGCGGCGCACCGGGGCCCGCGTGGTCCCCCTTGGCATCGCCGCCATCGTCGTGATCCTTCTGGTCGCGGCGGTTCTGCTGTTTCTGAACCTGCCGGATGCCAACGCCTTCAATGCCCGGGTCGAGCGAATCTTCGTTGAGAACGACAACCTGACCTCTGGGGCCGAGGTCAAACTGCTCGAGATCGTCGCCCAATCCGGTACCGCTTTTTCCGACGTACTCTCCTCCTACCGACTGGTCATCTTCGTGCTGCTGGTATTTTCCACGGCGCTTTTGATCGCCTCGATGGTCTTCCTGACCACGATCATTGCGCTGAACCGCCGAGTCGGAGAGATCGAAAGGTCGGGCATCCAGGTCTCTTCTCTGGTCATCAGCCGGGACGAGAACACCGTCCTTCTGAACAACATGGAGTTCAAACTGACACCCGCCGCGATTGAAACCCTATCGGTACTGGCCGAGGCCAGAATGGATGGCGATATGCTGTCAGGGGCCGAGATCGAAGCGGTTATCTCTGGACGTGATGCCGCCGAATGCGAAGAGGCCGCCGGTGCAACCCGGATCAAACGGCTGCGCGATTCCTTAGGCAATCAGATGGTCAGCGAGCTGTTGGTGCGCAATGTGGCCCGTAAAGGGTACATGCTGGCAATCGACAGCGACGTGATCAAGATGGTGTGATCTGGTGGAAATCGCCTCTGTCGCTTGATTGAGCTCCGAGATTGAGTTCTTCAATTTAACTCCAATTGGCAGCATGCCGCCCCGCCCACAGACCGATGGATAGACAACCGGTCAGAAGATAGCCCCCTGTGGGAGCTTCCCAGTCAATCATCTCCCCGGCACAGAAGACGCCCGGACGGCTGCGCAGCATCAACCCTTTGTCTAGCGACGGCCAGGCTACACCACCGGCGACCGAGATCGCCTCGTCCAGTGGGCGCGGTCCTTGTAAAGGGATGGGTAGAAACTTGACGCGCGCGGCCAAGTCGGTCTCGTTTGTCAGGGGGCGACCGAACTCCATCAACAGGGCCAGCCGGGCAGGGTCGAGGCGCAGCGCCTTTCGCAGGTGGTTGGTCAGGCTTGCCTTGCCGCGCGGTTTCGAAAGACGTTTCTCGACCTGATCAGCGGTCAGGTCCGGCACAAGGTCCAACGCCAAAGTCGCACCTTCGCGAAGGCTACGCGAGACCGCATAGACGCCGCCGCCCTCGAGCCCGCGTTCCGAGATGACGAATTCGCCCCGATGGCGTTGTCCGTCCACCAGAAGGGCGCAGGCTTTGACCGGTTGGCCGAAATGTTTCGCCATGTGAGGGGTCCAGTTGACCTGAAATCCCATATTGGCCGGTGCAAAAGATGTGATCTCGGCACCCGCATCGCGTAGAAATCCGGTCCACGCTCCATCAGACCCCAATCTCGACCAACTTGCGCCACCTAGGGTGAGAACCGTGACTTTAGGGCGGAGTTTCACCGGGCCATCGGGTGTCTCGAACACCGTGTCATCACCGTCCCAACCTTGCCAGCGCCAACGGGTGCGTATCTCTACACCCGCCTCCGTCAATCGTACCAGCCAGCTACGCAGCAAAGGCGAAGCTTTCATCACCTTGGGAAACACCCGACCCGTGGAGCCCGTGAACAGGTCCTGCCCCAGCCCGCGCACCCAGTCCTGAACCTCTTCCGGACCAAAAGCCTCCAGTATCGGTCGGAGCGGCTCGGCCGGTTCGAAGGCTTCGCAGAACGTCTCGAACGGTTCATCCTTGGTCAGGTTCAGCCCCGACTTCCCGGCCATCAAAAACTTGCGGCCGACAGAGGGTTTGGCTTCGGCCACCAGCACGCGCCGTCCGGACTTAGCGAGCGCCTCAGCCGCCATGAGCCCAGCCGGGCCTGCTCCGATGACCAGCGCGTCGGTCAAGTCGCGACCTGTGGTACGGGGCCGACTTGTGGTGCGGGACCTTTGAACTCGACCACGCGGTGCGGATACGGGATCTCGACTCCGTTCTCTTTCAACGCGTTCCAGATGGTGAACAGAACCTTGGGCGTAAACTTGTTGCGCCCGTCGTCAATTCCGTTGACCCAGAACTCGACGGCGAAGTCGATACCACTGTCGCCAAATCCCCGCAGTTCGCAATCTGGCCCATCGGGATCATTCAGAACGAAATCAAGCTCGGCCACTGCCGCCTCGATAATCCCGGGAACCTTGTTGATATCCGTATCATAGCTGACTGAGAACGGCGCTTCGTAGCGGTTGGCGCTGCCGGCGTCGGAGTAGTTCACTACCCGCGTGGTGATGAAATCCTCGTTCGGAACGACGATCCAGCGGCCATCGAAGCTTTCAAGGATCGTCGCGCGGGCGGTCATCTTGACGATGGTCCCGGTCTCGCCGCCGTCCAGTTCAACGTAGTCACCCACAGTGGCCTGACCTTCCAGCAGCAAGATGACGCCAGAAATGAAGTTTGAGGCGATTTTTTGCAGCCCGAAACCAAGGCCAACACCTATTGCGCCGCCCAGCACAGCGAGCGTAGAAAGGTTAATCCCCATAATGTTCATAAGCAGCAGGAAGGCGACGCCGAAAATCGCGATCTCGGTGGCCTTGAGCGCCAGTTCACGGGCGGCCGGACGCATCTGGTCCTGCGATTTGATATAAGTGGCCGATTGGGCGTTGGACCAACGACCCAGCCAGAACAGGATTCCCCCGGCGATCACACCCCTTACCAACGCCATCAACGAGATGGTAATATTGCCCAGCGTAACCTGAAGACCGTTCAGGTAAGCCATTACAGGATCCAGAAGCCCAAGGGCATAAAGAGCTGCCACCGGGATCATGACATAGCGACCCAGCAGTTTCAGGAACCCGTCCTTGATGATGTCACGGACAAGAATGCGCACAGCAAGGAACATGAACACCCGTTTGCCAAAGGCGATAACGGCGCCGGATTCAAAGATCGACCTGACGATCCCCTCGCCGATGCCGGTGAAGACATAGGCCAGCACCGGCAGCAGAAGCGGCACGAACTGCCGCAGGAAGCGGCGACCCCGGGCGATGATGTGCCGTTGATCCTCTGGCGGTGTCAGGAGTTTGGTCAGGATCGGTGTCGCCCGGCGCGACGCGAGAAGGGCGGCAACAAAAGCCAAGACCAGCAAGGCGAATTGCGACCACGCAGCAGGGCTGGTGAGCCAATCCAACGCAATGTTCTGGCCCTGCTCTATATAGCCCAGCGCCTTTTGCACGATCTCGGGTTGGTTCTCCACACCGATACTCCTTGCCCTTTGCGACGTTAGCGTCACTTTGTATCCAACCGGGTTAAACACCCGCGCCCGTTTATCGCAAGAGGCCAGCCACTGATGTCACGGGAAAACCCACCGATCTGTCCCCTCTGCGGGCGTCCGATCCCGGCCGAGGCAAAGCAGAGTCTCCACCATCTGATCCCCCGGCTGCGCGGCGGTAAAGGCGGGCCGGTCGTGTTGCTGCACCAGATCTGCCACAACGAAATCCATGCGACCCTGACCGAAACAGAGCTCGCCCGCGACTACAGCACCGTCGAGGCACTGCAGGCCCATCCGCGACTGGCGAAGTTCATCACCTGGGTGAAGAAACGCCCGCCAACCTATCACTCGAAGACACCGGGAAAGCGTCGGATGCGTTGACCAAGGTCACGGCAAAATGCGCGGAGACTTCCTATATTAAACCGAAGGAGGACCGCAAAATGGCAGTCATGTTATCTGAAAATCCCGATACCAAGACCCTCGAAATTACGGTGAATGGAACAGTTACCGAGCAGGATTTCGACGAGCTTATGCCCCGTTTCGAAGCGTTCATGGAAACACACAAGAAAATCCGCCTGATCGAAGTGGTTCAGGACTACAAGGGGTTTGATCCCGGACTGATGTGGAAGGGCATGAGGTTCGACTTCCGCGCCATCCCGCATATCTCGCACTGCGCCGTTGTCTCAGATATCCCATGGATGAGTCCGATGGCCAAGGCGGCGGGAGCATTCATGCCTATGAAGGTGCGCACCTTCAACATGGACGAGCTCGACGCGGCCCGTGAGTGGATTGCAACCGCGGACTAAATCCGATCAAGCGTCAATCAGAGCTTTGATCCCCCGGCGAATGTCGGGCTTGCCTGCTGCACAGGTGCTGCATAGGTTCTGTACGTTTTCTGCCAGCTCCTCCTTCGGCACAAGACGGTCTACGAGACCGAATTGCAGCGCCTCTTCTGCAGTGATCTTCTGTGCGCCCAGCAGGATCAGCTTTGTCCGCGCCGGTCCAATCAGCGCCCGCATCCGGGGCGGGTCCGAGGGTTGCGGCAGGAAGCCCAGCTTCATCACCGGATAGAAGAACTTTGCCTCGGGCACCGCTATCCGCATGTCACAGGCCAGGGCCATGCCGAAGGCACCGCCCGCCAGAGTACCATTCAGCGCAGCGATGGTCAGAGTGCCGTCCAGCCGCGCGATAGCGCCGGACAGGCGTTCCCACACATCATCGGTGGCAAGCCCCGCACGGGCTTCATCCAGATCGGCCCCCGCGCTGAACACCTTGCCTTCGCCGGTCAGGATCAAAGCCGCGACCTCTTCATCGCCAGCCCGCTCGGCAATTTCGGCCAGTTCCGTCAACATGGCCTTGGTCAGAGAGTTCGCCTTGTCGGGTCGGTCAATGGTGACGGTCCAGATGTTCCCCGCCTGCTGCAACCGGATCATTCGGTGATTCCGATGCGGCTGCGGATCGCGGGATCGCGAAGCGAGATTTCCTGCCCGAGGAACTCATCCGCCTCGGCACCACACATCCATAAAAGCGC
>CAYFXM010000128.1:0-7920 GCA_964346965.1 uncultured Actibacterium sp.
CAGAAGGCGCCGTCAAATTCCACAAAGGCCTGAAAGGCCGCACCTTTATTTCGGTACTCCCAGTGGCGGAGGCCGCTGAGTAAGCCGAACCTCTAGGTTGTAAAGTTATACGGGGGATCGGCGAAAGCCGGTCCCCCGAATCTGTTTAGGAAAGGCCCAGTTGTGGGTGTTGCTGTTGGATCATTTCTGCTGTTCGCGGCGTCGCAAGTCGGCACGCCGGGTCCGGCCAATATGGCACTGCTGGCCACTGGCGCGCGGTACGGGTTTCGCCCTGCGCTGCCGTTTGTGGCGGGCGTGGCGCTTGGCAAGCAGTTGGTGATCTGGCCGGTGGGTTTTGGCCTGCTGGCATTGGCGCAGTCAGTGCCTTTCTTGTTTGAAGCGCTGAAATGGGCCTCTGCGGCCTATATCTGTTGGCTGGCGTGGCGCGTTGCCAATATGCGTTTGAACGTCGGGGAAGCGGCGCAGACCGCGCCCGGCTTCATGGCGGGTTTGATTGTACACCCGCTCAACCCTAAGGCTTGGGCCATGATCACGGCCGGGTTCACATCTTTCGTGAGTCCGGAAACCCCTACCTTGTATGCCACGGCGGTGATCGCCATCTGTTTGTTGTCATGTCAGGCCGTCCTGCATCCGCTTTGGGTCTTTGGAGGAGAAAGACTCGCGGCCACCGTTTCAGGGACAGCAGCGGAACGTTATTTGATGTGGGCACTGGCGGCTTTGACCGTGGCCAGCGTCGCTTATGTGCTTTTCGGAGGAGGGAAGGCATGAAATTGGATACAATAATAAATCAGCCCATGATTGAGGCCGAGCGGTTCGTGCTGCGCCCAGTACGCAAATCGGACGCGGGTTTGCTGGCCATGTATGCCGGCGATGAACGTGTTGCGCGGTTTACTCGGTCGATCCCACATCCGCTGCCACCCGGCGCGGTTGAGGCTTTTGTCGGCCGCGCCCAATCGCCCGAACGGACAGAGGACGTCTGGATCATGGATGGCAGTGCAAACGGATTGGGAGAGGTCATCGGTACCATTGCGCTGGCTCGTATGGATCGCGACCAGTCGCAGATCGGCTATTGGGTTGCCCCAGGCCTGTGGAATAGCGGCGTCGCGTCCGAGGCGGTGCATGCTCTGTTGGATGCCAATCCGCAGCGCAGCCAGACGATCTTTGCCGAGGTGTTTCAGGACAACCCCGGGTCTGCCCGTGTGCTGACCAATGCGGGGTTCGAATATATCGGTGACGCCGAGGCGTTCTCGATCGCACGGGCTGCCAAGGTGCCCACCTGGACCTATCTGAAGAAACTGCCGTAAACCTTGCGGCGGGCGCCTTTTTGCGCCTGTCTTTCCGTGACGCGCCCGCTAAGCTCGCTTGAGTTAGGGCGCGTTTCGTTTTATCGCCTGACCAATCCTCGCCGCGAAAGCTGAAACCATGAAATTCCTCGATCTCGCAAAAGTTTACATCCGCTCAGGCAGCGGAGGGAACGGCTGTGTCAGCTTCCGGCGTGAGAAGTATATCGAATACGGCGGGCCTGATGGCGGCGACGGCGGTAAAGGTGGCAACGTGATTGCCGAGGCGGTCGAAGGGCTGAACACCCTGATCGACTTCCGTTACCAGCAGCATTTCTTCGCCAAGAACGGTCGGCCCGGTATGGGTGCGCAGCGGACCGGAGCAGGGGGCGACGATATCGTCCTGCGAGTGCCTGTCGGCACCGAGATTCTGGACGAGGATCAGGAAACCATTCTTGCCGACATGACAGAGGTCGGCCAAACCGTCCTGCTGGCTAAAGGTGGCAATGGCGGTTTCGGCAACCTGCATTTTAAAACTGCGACCAACCAAGCACCCGGCCGCGCCAATCCGGGTCAGCCCGGAGTTGAGCGGACCATCTGGCTGCGTCTAAAACTGATCGCGGACGTGGGCCTTTTGGGTCTGCCCAATGCGGGTAAGTCGACTTTCTTGTCTGCTACCTCGAATGCGCGGCCCAAGATTGCCGACTATCCGTTCACGACACTGCACCCCAACCTTGGTGTTGTCGGTGTTGATGGAGCGGAGTTTGTCGTGGCTGACATCCCCGGTCTAATCGAAGGCGCCTCCGAAGGCCGTGGACTGGGCGACCAATTTTTGGGTCATGTGGAACGTTGCGCGGTACTGCTGCATCTGGTCGATGGTCTGGGTGATGATTTTGTCGAGGAATACCGAACTATTATCAACGAGCTAGAAGCTTATGGCGGAGAACTCGCCGAAAAGCCCCGCGTGACCGTCCTGAACAAGATCGACGCTATCGACGACGAAGAACGCGCCTTGCGTAAGGCTGCATTGGAAGAGGCCGTCGGCGGCCCTGTTTTGCTGATGTCCGGTGTCAGCCATGAAGGTGTGACCGACGTACTGCGCGCTGTCCGTGCCCAGATCACCGAAGACCGGTTGCGGGTGAAGAAAGCTGAAGAGGAGCCCGAGGCGTGGCATCCCTAAAAGACGCAAAACGGCTGGTCGTAAAGATCGGCTCTGCCTTGCTGGTCGACCGCGACACAGGTGCGTTGCGGGCGGACTGGCTGCGCGCGCTTGCGCAGGACATTGCAATGGTTCGGTCTCGCGGGACCGATGTCGTGCTGGTGTCGTCGGGTTCGATCGCTTTGGGGCGTGGCATACTTGGCCTGCCAATGGGCGATCTGGCATTGGAGCAATCACAAGCGGCTGCAGCCACCGGGCAAATCCGTCTGGCGCGTGCCTATGAAGAGGCGCTTAGCCCTCATGACATCACAACCGCACAGATTTTGACGACACTGGAAGACAGCCAGAATCGCCGACGCTATCTCAATACGCGAGCGACGATCGAACAGTTGTTGTCTTTGGGGGCCGTACCGATTGTGAATGAAAACGATACAATTGCGACGGACGAAATCCGCTATGGCGACAACGACCGTCTGGCTGCGCAGGTGGCAGCGACCATCGGCGCGGACCAGTTGGTGTTGTTGTCTGACGTGGATGGCCTCTACAGCGACAATCCTTCGACGAACCCCGATGCGGAACGCTTTGAAACCGTTTCCGAAATTACGCCCGAAATAGAGGCGATGGCGGGCGATGCAGGCTCAGGCCTGTCGCGTGGCGGGATGAAGACCAAGGTTATGGCCGCGAAAACCGCTGTGGCGGCGGGCTGCGCGATGGCGATCACAGAAGGCTCGGTCGAGCGGCCCTTGCTGGCCCTTGAGCTTGGCGCGAATTGTACATGGTTTCTGCCCAAGGATGATCCGCAGGCAGCACGTAAACGCTGGATTGCGGCGATGAAGCCCAAGGGGGCGATTACAGTTGATGCTGGCGCGGTCAATGCGCTGCTCAAGGGTAAATCACTCCTGCCCGCCGGGATTACCAATGTAGCCGGTGATTTCGGTCGCGGTGATCCAGTTCAGGTTCTGGACCCGAAGGGCAATGTTCTTGCCTCGGGGCTGACACGTTATACTGCGGCTGAGGCGGCCTTGATTAAGGGCCGTCACAGCCGTGACATCGAAGCGGTGCTGGGCTATCCCGGTCGTGCCGCGCTAATCCACAGGGACGATCTGGTGCTATGAAAGATTTGGAAAATATCCCCGAACTGATGGCTGACATCGGCGCGAAGGCGAAGGCCGCCGCTGCGGAGCTGGCCTTTGCCGCACCAGAGGCGAAGAAAAAGGCGCTGGAAGCCGCCGCTGACGCTGTTTGGGCGCGCCGGGATGAGATCATCGCGGCCAATGAGAAAGATTTGGAATTCGGTCGCAACAAGGGCCTGACCGACGCGATGATGGATCGCCTGCTACTGGACGAAGACCGCATTCAGGCTATCTGCGACGGTCTGAGAGCCGTGGCGGGGCAGGATGACCCCGTCGGAGCCGTGATGTCCGAGTGGGACCGTCCTTCTGGCCTGCATATTAGACGCGTGCGAACGCCTCTTGGTGTGATCGGCGTGATCTATGAAAGCCGTCCCAATGTGACCGCAGACGCTGGTGCGCTCTGCCTGAAAGCGGGCAACGCGGTGATCCTGCGTGGCGGCTCGGAAAGCTTCCACTCGTCGGGTTTGATTCACGACTGCTTGCAGGATGGGCTGCGCGCCGCCGGTCTGCCCGAGGATGCCATTCAGCGCGTGCCTACCCGCGACCGCGCCGCGGTGAGCGAGATGTTAACCATGACCGATCATATCGACGTGATTGTCCCCCGTGGCGGCAAGGGTCTCGTTGGCCTTGTTCAGCGTGAGGCGCGCGTGCCGGTTTTCGCACATCTTGAAGGTATCGTGCACGTCTATGTCGACGCTGCCGCCGACCCCGAAAAGGCTTTGAAAGTCGTGATGAACGCCAAAACTCGCCGCACCGGTATCTGCGGCGCGGCAGAGTGTCTGTTGATTCACAGGGATATTGCTGAAACTTTGGGGCAGGACTTGATCAACGCCTTGATGGACGCGGGGGTAGAGGTTCACGCGGGCGAAGGCCTGAACGGCTCGGTTGCAGCCACGGACGAGGATTGGGGTAAAGAATACCTCGACTCGATCATCGCCGCGAAGATCGTGGACGATGTGAACGGTGCGATTGAGCATATCCGCCAGTACAGTTCGAACCATACAGACTGCATCGTTACCGAGGATGACGCCGCCGCCGAACGCTTCTTTGAACGTGTCGATAGCGCAATCCTGATGCGGAATGCGTCGACCCAGTTCGCGGATGGAGGCGAATTTGGCATGGGGGCCGAGATCGGTATTGCCACGGGCAAGATGCACGCGCGTGGCCCGGTTGGGGCCGAACAACTGACCAGCTTCAAGTATATCGTGGTCGGGGACGGCACCACGCGCCCCTAAGGCTTAGAAACGTAGCAAGGTACGATCCGGGTTTCGCTCCACCTGCAAACGACGGCCCGCCGTGCGAAGGGCATCCGGAAGGAGTACCTTCTGTATCTCGGCGGGATCGTTGCAGTCGGGCTGACGAGACCCCTCGACAGGCAGCGACACGACGTCTCCGATGATATCAAGTGTCCAGTCTGTTCCATCCACACGTATTTCTACATCCCCACCGCGGCGCAGGCCACGCTCCACGCACATCAATGCCAGCAGAGCGCATTTGACATCCGCCCGAAGCAGTTCACGCGGCAGTTGAGCTCTAACTTGAACCCGGCCTTCGTCATAGCAGACGTCCAGTGCTTTCATTATCTCAGAGCCTGAGACCTTCGATTCCGCCTCGGCCTTACCAAAGGCCACGCGGTACAGCCGAATTTGCGCGCTGGCCTTATCGACGCTCTCTTGAATTAGTCCAAATTCGGGGCCGAAATCGCGGGGATTGTGGGTCATCAGCAACAATTCCAGGCCATTTCCGATTGCACCGACCGGGCTGATCAGGTCATGACAGATACGAGAACTGACAAGTGCGCTAAGATCTTCTGACGCGCTCATGACCACCACCGAGGAAGGATGTGTCTGATGAACGATCTGAATGCGATGTTGGAGCCCGGCATGCTGGTCCGCCATCCACAGCAAGAGGACTGGGGCATTGGGCAGGTCCAATCGAATATCAATGGGCGCATCACCGTTAACTTCCAGGAGCAGGGGAAGGTGGTCATAGATGGATCAAAGGTTGCTCTCATTCCGATCTTTACATCCTGAAGTTGTTGTGGCTGTCAAGACCTGTCACAGTGGGCTTAAAAAGATGTTAAGCGGCGCGGCGCTTTCTGTTTTGTTGCATTGCGTAGCGGACCTGCCTAGAAACGCGCGGACAGAACGGCCGAGGGCGAACGCTTAATCCATGATCTCTGCTAACGAGAAATTTGCGCTGAAACTGGCGGAGACGCCGGAGGATCTGATCGCGGCACAACGACTACGCTATGAAGTCTTCGTTGAAGAACTGGGTGGCGACGGTGAAATGGTCGATCACGAAGCGCGACTGGAGAAGGACAAGTACGATCCGTTCTTCGATCACCTGATGCTGTTGGATGAGGCTCGCGATGCGGGCGATCAGGTCGTAGGCGTCTACCGCCTCTTGCGGCAGGAACAGGCCGAAAAGATGGGCCGCTTTTACACGGAATCGGAATACGATTTGACGCCTCTTAAAATCTCGGGTCGTCGGTTGTTGGAACTGGGCCGGTCCTGCCTGCACCGCGACTATCGCGGTGGAATGGCCATGCACCACATCTGGAACGGGCTGGGCGCCTATGTTCTGGATCACGATATTGAGATTCTGTTCGGTGTGGCGAGTTTTCACGGCACAGATGTTCAGGCACTGTCACAGCAACTGTCCTATCTGCATTACAACCACCTCGCACCCGAGGATATGCGCGTCACAGCGTTGCCTGACCATGGCGTGGCGATGGATATCCTGCCGCCCGACCAAGTTGATCGTCGCGCCGCGATGCTTGCGACACCGGCGTTGATTAAGGCTTACCTGCGGGTTGGCGGATTCGTCGGGCAGGGCGCCTATGTGGATCACGCCTTCAATACGGTCGATGTATGTCTGCTTATGGACACAGCCCGGATGACGGAAAAGGCGCGCTCGCGTTATACCCAAGGAAGCGGCGCGTGACGACGACCTGGGATTCAAATGAGCCGCCGGTCGAGCCCGAGATATCCGGAGCAGACTGGTTCCGTGTTGTTTGGCGGGGTATCGCACTTGGTGTTGTGACGTTTGGCTGTCTGGGACTATTGCTGCTTGTCCGTTTGATAGAGCGCCCGATCTTTGGCCTGCGCCGCCCGATCACGCCGCATATCACGCAGTTTGTTTGCCGTATGGCGTTCGTGATCCTGCGCATCCCCTACAAAACCACTGGGCAGCTAATGAAAGAACCGGGAGCGGTGGTGGCGAACCACGGTTCGTGGTTGGACATCTTTACCTTGAACGCCCGCAAGAGAATCTATTTCGTTTCGAAGTCTGAAGTTGCTAATTGGCCGGGTATCGGATGGTTGGCCAAGGCCACTGGCACCGTTTTTATCGCGCGAGATCGCCGGGAGGCCAAAGCCCAGACCAAGATCTTTGAAGACCGCTTGCACGCCGGCCACAAGCTGTTGTTTTTTCCAGAAGGCACGTCGACCGATGGGCGCCGGGTTCTGACCTTTAAACCCACCCTGTTTCAGGCCTTCATGCTCCCTCCGTTAAAGGACGAGCTTCATATCCAACCCGTAACGGTGGTCTATCGGGGCACTGAAGGCGATCCACGGTTTTACGGCTGGTGGGGAGATATGGATTTCGGCGGGCATCTTTTGAAAGTATTGGCCGCGCGCGAACAAGGTTCCGTCGAGGTTGTTTATCATCCACCAGTCGCGGCTGCTGATTTCAGAGACCGAAAGGAAATCGCCAGATACTGCGAAGAGGCCGTACGCAGTGGCCTCCCCGAAGACTGGGCGGAAGATTAAAGCAGGATCGGCGTCAGAACCTCGGGCTCGATGACATCCACACCAGGCAGCGAGTCCTTCAAGACCTCTGCCGACTGTTCCAGCAGGGGAAAAGTTTTGTAGTGGCAGGGAATGACCGTGGTGAAGTCAAAGAAGGTCCGGGCGGCATACGCCGCGCGACGCATGTCCATGGTGAAATGACCGCCAGCGCAAAGAATGCCGATATCTGGCTGGTGCAAATCGTTGATGATCTGCATGTCAGCCATCACATCGGTATCGCCTGAGAAATAGATCGTGTGACCGCCGCCAGTGATGATGAAACCCGCTTCGGCGCCTGCATAGATCGGACCGTTTTCATTGCTGATCGAGGAAGAGTGGACTGCGTTCACCATTGTGACACGCACTCCGCCCAAGTCTACCGTGCCGCCTTTGTTGAAGCCGACGACCTGAACCCCTTCGGTCTCATCCCACCAACTCATTAGATCGTAGATGCCAACCAGCGGCGCGTCGAGTTTCTTGGATAGGAACAGGGCATCTCCCGAGTGATCGCCGTGGCCGTGGGAGACCAAAATATAAGTGGCGCCCTCAACCGCCTC
>CAYFXM010000129.1:0-7838 GCA_964346965.1 uncultured Actibacterium sp.
GGATACGGCGATTACGGCGAGGTCCTTGATCGGATCGGCAAGTACAAGAAAGGCAAGTCCTGCCTGTATATCAACAAACTGGACGATATAGATCTGGACGTGTTGGAGGAGCTGATCCGCCGAGGGCTTGCGGACCTTGGTGAACTTTGGCCGGTAGAGCCTTACTAAACCCCACCATCATAGCCGCAGAACTGGACAATCCCGCCATCCTGTGAAAAGAGCCGCCCCAACAGGAGACCGCCATGACCGTTACCCGTTTCGCCCCGTCGCCCACAGGCTATATCCACGTCGGCAACCTGCGCACCGCGCTGATGAACTTCATGATCGCCCGCAAAGCTGGCGGCACCTTCATCCTGCGTCTGGACGACACTGATCCAGAGCGGTCGAAGCAGGAATATGTGGATGCCATCAAGGAAGACCTCGAGTGGCTGGGCCTGACCTGGGATCGCGTCGAAACCCAGTCCTCGCGTCTGGACCGGTATAACGCGGCGGCGGATGAGCTGCGCGCAGCAGGTCGTTTCTATGAATGTTTCGAAACCCCGACCGAGCTGGACCTGAAACGCAAGAAGCAGCTGAACATGGGCAAACCGCCGGTCTATGACCGCGCCGCGCTTGACCTGTCGGTCGACGAGAAAGAGGTCCTACGGACCGAGCGCGGCAACGGCCACTGGCGCTTCAAGCTGGACCACGAGCGGATCGATTGGACTGATGGCATCCTTGGCGACCTGTCGATTGATGCAGCATCTGTGTCTGACCCGGTTCTGATCCGTGGCGACGGGCAGTTCCTGTATACTCTGGCTTCGGTTTGCGACGACGTGGACTATGGCGTGACCCATGTGGTGCGCGGCTCTGACCACGTGACCAACACCGCCACGCAAATCCAGATCATCAACGCATTGGGTGGCTCAATCCCCGAATTCGCCCACCACTCGCTGCTGACCGGCCCTCAGGGAGAGGCACTGTCCAAACGCCTTGGCACGCTGGCCCTGCGCGACCTGCGCGAACAGGGGGTCGAGCCGATGGCTCTTCTGTCGCTGATGGCGCGTCTGGGTTCAAATCAGCCGGTCGAGCTGTGCAGCTCTGTCAATGAACTGGTAGAAGGTTTCGACATTTCGACCTTCGGGTCGGCGCCCACCAAATTCGATGCAAATGATCTGTTCCCGCTGACGGCCCGTCTTCTGGTTGATCTGCCGCTTGAGGCCGTCGCCGACGATGTCGCCAAGCTGGGCGTTCCGGCGGACAAGGCCGAGGCTTTCTGGGGTGTGGTCCGCGAGAATATTACTGTGAAGGCCGACATGGCCGATTGGTGGCACCTATTCCAGAACGGCGCGCCCGCATTGGTGGCCGACGAGGACAGGGAGTTTATCGCGCAGTCCTTCGAGATGCTGCCCGAGCCGCCATACAGCGCTGACAGCTGGAAAGAATGGACCGCAGCGGTCAAAGAGGCGACAGGCCGCAAGGGCAAAGGCCTCTTCATGCCGCTCCGCAAGGCCGTCACTGGTCGCGAGCGTGGTCCGGACATGTCGGATGTCCTGCCTCTTCTGCAGGTGAAGCCGTCACTATAGCGTATGGTCGTGGCCATATTTAGTTGCGATCTGTGGGTGGACTGAACGGGTGATCACCGTCTGTTGACAAACTCAGTATAGCTATTACGCCTTGGCCGGTTAGGCGTCCTGCGAGACGGTCGTCTGGGGCTGACCGATCGCCGTATCGTTAGTTTCGGCCCGATCAAGCCTGAAGAAATCCGCCGAGTGTTGGGGGCCTGAAAAGCGGGTTTCCGCCACAAATTTAGTACCCACTTGATCGGCAAGGGGATTTTTGCGACACGGTCGGCCGCAAACTTCGCAGGGACAGTAAGACATGTTGAACAGCATTCTTCGCCGGCATCTTGCCGGTATGTGTGCTTGTGTGTTCATGGCAATGTTCGCCTCTTCAGCCACCGCAGCAAATTGCTCAGGTGCCGGATTTCACGACTTTCCGCGTCGTGCCTCCCAAGCTCCTGCGGGAAGCGTCTTCATGACGAGCCTGCTAGAGACGGGTGGCTCTAAACGCGACGATGCCATCGCGAAGCAGGTGATTGCCGGCAATGTTCCCGCTTTCCTTCGTAAGCTGACTCCGGTGTCTTTTACTGGTGTGTCAGGCAAGGGAAATGGCGTTGAGGTCATCATTTGCGTGACCCCGGAATACCTGTCGATTGGCGACGACGACGACTTTGTTCGCGTTCCCCTTGGGTTGCCAGCGGCCACGCGTGTCGCCGATGAGCTTGGCTTCGTGTTGCCAACGACGAAGATGGTCGATGCCATTTATCAAAATGCGCCGGTAAGGATGTCGCCTCACCCGATGAAGCCAACGCGGCGGATGAGTTCTACCTCTTATCTTTTGGAACATGATCAGACGCTGGACCAGCAGCGGGCAAAACTTGGCAAATCGCTGGGGGTGCTTACCGCAGGTC
Source organism: uncultured Actibacterium sp. (assembly GCA_964346965.1). Lineage (GTDB taxonomy): Bacteria > Pseudomonadota > Alphaproteobacteria > Rhodobacterales > Rhodobacteraceae > Actibacterium_B. The sequence continues at coordinate 2,453 of CAYFXM010000129.1, forward strand.
AGAAGAAGGATGTAGTTTTGTCGAACCGGTTGCGGGCGAAGCCTGGGCGGGTGGCAATTTACGGCTGGCATCGGCTCAGTGGAGTTCCGATCCAACCGCTCAGCACCGTGCATGGCGCGCTTTATGCAGACTACAGCCACGGTGTCAGGCTTGTGAGCCGCAAGGCCTTTGTCGATGGCAAGCCCGCCGACCTGACCGATATTTTGCAGGATGAAAACTTGGCCCGCATCGTCAATAGCGAAGGGCCGATCCGGAATGTCGAGCAGTTGATCGCAAGCCTTCGCTAGGCTCAACGGCACTATTTGATCGATTTACAGCAGCGAAATCCGAGGTGGTAGTTCTCGTGGCTTGAGGGGCTCATCACGCGCGCGCCGTGCCAATATGGCGCGCGCCATCTGCACCAATCGGGGTGAGCTTTGTACTTGTCGAAGATGAACCAGCTTCCTTTCATCTCTGTCACGCCCAGCTTCCGGCTTCCACGGCTGGCCATCTGGTCGGGGGCGAGCGGAAGGTTCATGTGCTCTGCGGCATTGCCGTGCAGGTCATAGACACCCAGGGCACTTTTACAGCCCGGGAAACTGCCCGCCGGATAGGTGTTAGAGCCGCAGCTTCTGAAACCGCCACCCTGACAAGAGGCACTCTTCTGGCTGTTGGCAGCACACACGCCTCGTTGATACGCAGGGCCATAGCTCCAGTTCTTGGTAGGGGCATGTTTGTTGTTATGCGCCTTCCTCATCCGGTTGACGGCTGCATTGGCTGAGGCGCCTCTTGCCAGGTCAAAGCGGTAATCGGCCTCCTCCAGCGCACCGGAACAGGCGCCCTCCCACTCGTGGGCGTCGCAGAGGCGCTTGCCCACGGCCGCGCAGATCTCGGCGGCTTCCTTGGCTTTCGTCCAGACGACGGGGTAGGCGCATGGGATGTTGGGGAACTCGAATTGGTCAATGCAGGCCCTAGCGTCTTCGGGTTTTTGAGTTCTCGGGTCGTACAGCGGGGCCATGAAATTGTCCCCGCAGATCCGGGCAAAACGCGCGTTTTTGTACCCGTTGCCTCCACCGGGAGCGCCTGAACGACATTGATCTGGGGACATCGGGTGCCGTGTAATGGCCGGGTTTCCCTGCCCAATGACGCCAGAGCTTGCAAAGATCTGCCGCAGCTTTGCCAGCTCTGACGCGCTTAGGCGGTGAACCGACTTCAGTTGGGCAAATAGGGTTTCATTTGTCTTTTGAAGAGGAGACTGAGCGTTTGTGAGGCCAGCCATGCCCATCACGGCGACGATGAATGCTGCTGAAGGAAGCATTTTCATTGTCTGGGATCCTTCCGTGTAATGTAAAAGAAATCCCGGTTATCTGCGTAGCCGATAAACCGCGGCAGGATCGTGCCTCCTTTGACCTTTTTGTTCACCAGCGCCATGCCGGGAACCATCTGCTGCACATGGATTTTTCCGTCCCGCGGCGCGTAGAGAGCGAGGTAGGTATGCTCGAGCGCATTCATGTCCAGCAGCATGGCATAGTTGCATTTGTAGGCCTGAAAGACACGGGTCATGCCCGATGGTGTGACCGTCGAAAAGTATCCATAGAGAAGGTATTTCTTGTCTGGTGATTTCACAATGCAGGCGCCGGCCCGCAGGGTGCGCAATTCAGCCTCGGCTGACCCAGACCAATTGCCAGCGCCCCATTTATTGACGCGTGCGCCGGGCACTGCCAAACCAGTGTTCGGATCGGTTTCCAACAGGGGAACACCGTTCTGTCGGGCAAAGGAAATTTGCGATAGCAACGCGTCATCAGCTTTTGTCCAGGTTTTCATGTGGATAGTGCCGTCTGTCAGGCCAAACAACGTCGACAGTCCGGGTTGCAACTTGCTGAAAATGACACCTTTCTCGATGAAGCCGTAATGGTGGCCAAGGTTGAAGGTTGCCATGTCCCCGAATTTGAAGGCTCCGTGCTCGCGCTTGAATCCTGCCGCAAAGGTCGCAACCGCCTTGTCAGCGATTGCCGGATTGAGCATTCCCAACCGAACCAGTGGTTTGGGGGATTTAATCCCATCTGGCCCCGGAAGTCCTTTGGGGCGGATGGATTTCGGGGGGCGAGGCGACCAGCCAAGACTGGGGTGGTCCGTTCCCACCGCGTATCCCACGTCGAATTGCGAAAGGTCGAAGGCGACCATATAGCCGGTCGCCTTGGCTTCGATGGGATCCAACCAACTGACGTTGCCGCCGCCTTTCAGGATTTCCCGTGCAACCGCACGGGGTTGAAACACGCTGGCGAACACGCCATCCATACCTGCAACCGGATACCATTGCCCTACGGTCATGCGCCCCGCGGCAGATCCCTCCAAACCAATATCCAAGAGCGTGGAAATGACGCGACGCTGGCGGATTTCGACATCGCTCGCCAGAGGATTCAGGCCGGGCACGTGATAGCTCTTGCTGCTGAACGCAATCTCCTTGCTGATCTCAAGCTGCGCATCACGGTAAAATTTGTCCCGGACAAATCGGACAATGCTTTCGCCGCCCCAAATATGGCTGCGTAGAAACTCTGCACCCGCCTCTATGTTGGTGCGGTTCCCAAATACTTTGTTACGCAGGAAGAGGGTGCCCTCGCAAAGCGGGACATAGGGCGAGCCGGTTCTTTTTGCGTTGCTCAACGGCGGGCCCTCGCCACGCCAAGGGGTGCATCTGATTTTCGAACCGTTGCCTTGTACGGTCAGCGCTGCGTTTGGTTTGGCCGTCAGCGTGAGCGAGAAATTTGCGGGATTGGCGTTTTCGATGTGAAAGCTTTCGAGCTTCCCTGTCTTCGCAGATTGCACCTGCAAAACGAACCATGCTCCCACCGCTGGGTTCAGTGAGATCAGTCGCAGTTTTTGACTGGTGGCGTGATCCAGCGCCGTTGTTTCTCTGCGGAAGAGCTGCAGTTCCAGAATACTCTTCGCACGAATTGAATCATATTGTCCGCGTTGTACGAGAAGCGTTTCATCCGATTGCGCCAGGCAAGCGGTGCCGATTTGCGCGATCGACGTAACCAATAACGCAAAGAGTTGTATTCGACCAAGTAACCTATGCATGGCTTCCTTCCCGGTCGCCACTTCAACGCGGTCTCAGCGCCTTTGCCACGAAACACAGTTCTTAAAAATATTGGTTTGAAGGCGAGCAAAGCCTGCAAAGTGTAAGATGCGTTGGGTAATAAGCGAGCTATTAAAATGTGTCTCGACAGACCCATTATGCCACTTGCGGCGAAGTTTTTAAACTCAAAGCTGCGTTGGTTTGCGAGAATTGAGGTGCGACTAGAATGTTGGCATTTCAGTATTTCGTTTCGATGCAGAGAATGCTGTTGGCGCCGCTGCGCGCACGAATCGTCGATGCATCGGTGCGCTCAATTCGCTGCGGGAGTCTGTACTCGAGAAGCAAGGCAGCGAATCTAGGGTGGTGCGAAGCCAGTTAGACAGCAAGAATTGAATTCGGTTGCAAGGAATTTTGCACGCTTGTCCTCTTGGGATATTGATGATTCTATTCCTTTTTTGTTGATCTTTCGAAGTTTGAGGGAAAACGCATCTTGATATTTTCGCAACCGGTTGCAAAAATAGGTTGACGCAAGGCAGTGCACAGTCGCACTGTCAGAGAAACCAGAAGCGGATTCCAATCCGCCGGTTTTTGTCTCGGGAGAGCAAATGCCTGATTTCGCGCTGAACCAAGTTTCGGTTTCGAACCTCTCGTTTGAAGAGGTTCTTGATTGTGCCGAGCAGCTTGGATGCACCGGGATCGAGGCGCGCAATGACCTTGGGCGCCCTCTGTTTGACGGCTTGCATCCAGTTGCCGCTGGAAAAGAGGTGGCCGCGCGTGGGCTTCGCCTGCTTGGTCTCAGCCAAGTGTACCCGTTTAATGTCTGGAGCAAGGACACCGCAAGCGCAGTTCAAGGGTTGGCGCAGACTGCGATCGAAGCCGGAGCCGAGACGATCAGCTTGATCCCGCTGAACAACGCAACCGATGATGAATCTGATCTCTGCAAGAAAAACCTGGCAGACACGCTTTTGAATGTCGCATCTATTCTTGAGGGATCTGAAATAGTGGCGCTGGTCGAACCGCTTGGGTTTGACAGCGCTTCACTACGGTTCAAGTCAGAACTGGTTTCAGTCATCGACGCGCTGGAAGCGTCGGAACATATCAAGCTGGTACACGACACATTCCACCACACGCTTGCAGGAGGCGGGCCGATCTATCCGGAGCGAACCGGGATCGTACATATCTCTGGTGTCGAGGCCGACCTGCTTTACGACCAAATGCGGGACGAAGACCGCGTTCTGGTGGGCCCGGGCGACCGACTGGACAATCTTGGCCAGATCCGGGCCCTTCAGGACGCCGGGTATACCGGTGTCTTCTCATTCGAATGTTTCGCGCCAGAGGTCCACACCCTCGCCGATCCAGCAGGCGCGATCAAACAGTCAATCGATTTCATTTCTTCGCAAACGCAGCAGAGGGCTGCGTGATGCGAGGTGTTGATCTGCCCTAAACCGGGGCGCTCCGGTGAAACCAACGGTGTGCCGGACACCATTTCTGGGAGGAAACTCATGAAAAAGACTTTCGTGGCGGCGGGCATTGCCGCACTGATGAGCACCAGCGCCATGGCGCAGGAAATCGGCGCAACCTTTTCGCGGTTCGACGACAACTGGCTGACCGTTCTGCGCAACGGCATGGTCGAATATGCGGGCACCATTGATGGTCTGTCCTACCAGCAGGAAGACGCGACTGACGATGTTGCAAAGCAGATCGACCAAGTTAAGAACTTTGTCGCCTCGGGCGTTGACGCGATTATCGTGAACATTGTTGACACCTCGGCTGGCGCTGCGGTTTCCGCGGCGGCTGGCAACGTGCCGTTGGTTTATGTGAACCGCGAGCCAGACAACGTGAACGATCTTCCTCCGACCCAGGCATTCGTAGCGTCGAACGAAATCGAATCTGGCACCTTGTCGGCGTTCGAGGTCTGCAAAAACCTTCGTGCAGCTGGCAAAGCTGGCGGCGCGCGCGGCTACCTGATGAACGGTCAGCTGTCGAACCAGGCGGCGGTTCAGCGGTCCAAGGACGTACACGACGTGATCGGCATGGACATGTGTAACTTCATGACCCTGATCGATGAGCAGCCGGCCAACTGGTCGCGCGACGAAGCGCAAGACCTTATGACCAACTGGATGTCCACGGGCGAACCGTTTGACTTCGTTCTGGCCAACAACGACGAAATGGCCATTGGTGCGATCCAGGCCATGAAAGCTGCCGGCATTGACATGGCAGACGTTCAGGTCGGCGGTGTTGACGCCTCGCAGGACGCCTTGGTGGTGATGTCTGCCGGCGACTATGACGTCACCGTCTTCCAGGACTCCGTGGGTCAGGGTACCGGCT
>CAYFXM010000130.1:0-7558 GCA_964346965.1 uncultured Actibacterium sp.
CGGCGTGGACGAGGCGAAGCTACGCGAACGTCTCGATGCGGCCGCTTCGGGGTCCGCGTAAAACAGACCGGATCCGATCGTATCGTCTGCGAACCACCAGGGTCGGATCTTAGCGCATGCCAGTCGTCCATGAGACCGTCGAGATCAATGCCGACCCAGGTACCGTATTCGATCTGATCATGCGGATAGAAGAGTTCCCCCTATACACCAATGCTCTCGAAGAGGTGCGCGCTATCGGTCCCGATACCTACCATTTCACAGCGCGAGCGCATGGGATACGTCTGGAGTGGGATTCCGTAGTCACCGAGTGCGAACGACCGAAGCGCCTGGCTTGGCGATCCATCAAGGGTGTTGTCAATTCGGGCGGCTACACCCTGATGCCCTCGCCCGGCGGTACCAGAGTTTCCTTTTCACTGGAGTATCGTTATCCAAGCCGTCTCTTGGGAACGCTGCTCGGGCCGCTGATAACTCGATTGACGCGCAACACCGCGGTCGAGATCTTGGGTCGCGTCAAGAGGCAGCTCGAACACCACAGCTCTCGTGGATGAATTTTGGGCAACCGCGTCCCCGCCGCGCTCACACCCTTGATTGGCCGCGGCTCTCGTATGGGGATAATGTCGATCTTGGAAGCCCTTCAGTATTACGCTTTGCGGGGCTTTTCAGCGCTTCGCCAAGGGAGATTTCACCGAACCGCTGAGCACTGGCTCTCTAACCATGGTCACTTGTAAGGGAAGTCTTGCGATGGCATTCAAGAGCTTGTTAGTGCACCTCGACGATACCCAGGCCTGCGCTGCCAGGATTGACCTTGCGATAGCAATTGCCCGCGCGCACGGAGCGTTTCTGACGGGTCTTTACGTCGCGGGCGATATATCCATGCCTGTTTTCATAGAACAGCAGATCTCGGAGGAGGCCTTGGCCGAGATTCGCCGGGCCATGTCGGAGTGGGCGGTGGACCCTGTTGTGGATTTTCGCGAGAAGACCCAGAAGGCTGGGCTGTCCTTCGATTGCCGCATCGACCACGGGCGCGAGGCCGATATCCCCTCTATCGTTGCCGCGCATGCGCACTACGCCGACTTGGTCGTGCTTGGTCAGGTCAACCCGGAGCGACCCCCTTTGGGCGGCCGTCACCTGCCGGAGCACGTGGCGCTGGACTGCGGCCGGCCGGTGCTGGTGGTGCCCTACACCAGTGCCGCCACGCGGGTGGGCGAGCACGTGATGATCGCCTGGAACGGTGGGCGCGAAGCGACGCGCGCCGTCAACGACGCACTACCGATTCTGGAGAAGGCCAAGTCGGTCTCCGTCCTTACCGTCAACCCCCCTGTGCCAGAGGGCTATGACCGAGAGCCAAGGGCTGGCCTCGGTCTCCACCTCTCCCGCTACGGCATCAAGGTCGAGGTTCAGCAAGTTGAGGCGGGTATCGTCTCTATCGCCGATACGATTCTGTCGCACCTGTCAGACAACAAGGCCGACCTCCTCGTCATGGGCGCCTACGGCCACTGGCGCATACGCGAACTAGTCCTAGGCGGTGTCACACAGTATGTGCTTCGACACACGGAGGTGCCTGTGCTCATGTCGCATTGATCCTGGAAAAATTTGGTCAGTCATTTCCGGCCGGCGTCAGACCAATGTTCTTATTTTGCCACGCGAAATCCACGACGAATGCGTAAGTGAGGCACCCGCATGTGGGACATCGGTCCCTACGCATTGGCGATCTCCTTCATATACACTTGCATGGCAGCCGTGTTGCAAAAGGGCGGAACCCAGCCGGTCCTATAATATTCTCTTCGTGCTTCGACAATGATAGACGCGGTTCTTAGTAAGACCTGACCGTGGTCTCAGTTGATCAACAAAGGCGTTTTCCCGAGGTAGGTATCGTCGTCGATTTGCCTCACGAGGAAGTCGGCCACGTCTGCGCGCGAGATTTTCCCCATCCGCCATTCGTCTGGATTGGTGAGCACGCGGTAGGAGCCGGTTCTCGGCCCACGTGCCAGCAAGCCCGGACGAACAATCACCCAGTCGAGCGGGCTCTTGCGGATGATCTGTTCCTGCACATCCTTGTCGTCATAGACACGTTTCAGGAGAAGCGGGAGCACGACGACGCTGTAGAGGAAGCCGCCCGCATCGCGGCTGTCGCCGGCGCCGATCCCGGTGACGCAGACGAGGCGCTTGACCCCGGCCTCCGTCATCTGGTCGACGACGAGGCGCGTCGCATCAGAGAACAGCCGGACCGGCTTCAGCACCGCCGCCGGGCCAGGCGCGACGCCGAGCGTTACGATGACAGCATCGACCCCGTCGAGTGCGGGCCTGACGACCGCGGGGTCGCGCGCGTCGCCGGCGACCTTCTCGAGATCCGGGTGGTCGATGGGAATGCGACGGGCCGACCGGGCCAGCGCGCGCACCTTGTGGCCCGCCTCGAGCGCGCGCGTGACGGTCTCGAGGCCGATTCCCCTGCTTGCGCCGACGATCAGGACCGTTGCCAAGGCAGGCCTCCGTCCGCTCAGCCAACACGAAGTATAGCATGGGCGACGGCGCAGCCCGAAAGCTCTTTGAACCGGCAAACGCCTGGCGGATCACGCGATCAAGGTCAGGGCCAATTACGAACGCATGTTTTCGTAACCTTGGTCTCGGCTCAGGCCGTCGGCGGTGTGTAACCCGATCGTACAGTGCCCGCCTTCTCCATTGCTCGCACAGCCTCTTCGGTTGATATCAGGACGGTGGTCTTGATGGCCGATGCGGCTCCTCCGGCACCAATGGTCAGGGCAGCAGCCGTTGCGCTTTCAGTATCGGGGAACTCCGAGATGGCGACGCCATCAAACTCCCCGAACGCAAAGAAGAAGTGGTGGAGCTTACCTCCGTAAGCTTCGATTACCTTCCGAGCCGCTTCGCTTCGGTCCTGCGGGTGCTGGACCATCGCCTTGAGGGCGGCTTCCTTGTAGCGCCACTGGAACATGTAGAACGACATGGCGAACCCTCCCACATTCGACATTCAGCGGTTTCAAGCGCCACGCGAGTATCAGGGCGCGGCAGGTCCCCAAAGAAAAGCGCCGCTGAAGCAGGGCTTTTCGAGGGGTGGAACGAATGCACACATGGCCTCGAGCGTCATTGATCTTGCGCAAGCAACAAGTCCATCGAAAGAGGCTGTTAATTCAGGACCCTGCTCGCCGAGTCCCTGAATGCCCGAATTTGGCTACACCCGGACTCTCTGACACGTCTGAGGCACAGTCTGCTTTCGGCTCTCAAGCCGACCATCGTTGCTTCGACGTCGGCTATGAGCCGCTAAGCGGAAGCTTCTGGGACACGCGCGGGAAGACTGCTTGTGACCCACAGCGGACTCCGGGAGTGCTCTGCTCGTGAGCGAAGTTCAGTCTTTGTGGTCAATGAGCGTGAAGATCTCCTGGGGCCTATCAACACCGCTCAGAACGTGGTGGCCTAGCGATACCAGCTGACCTGGAAAGCAATGCCAGAATGCAGCAGAAACGAGCACCCAGCGCTTTAAGTCCTTGCACATCGAAGCCAGGCGTGCCGCTTCATTGGCCGCCGCGCCGATGACTGTGAATTGCATGCGCTGTGGCACGCCAAGGTTCCCATACATCACGTCGCCAACATGCAGGGCGAGACCGAATTTCAGCGGTGGCTCGCTCCTCGACTGCCTTCGCTGGTTGAGGGCATCAACCCGCGACCGGGCATCACGGGCAGCTGCCAACGCCGCTGCACATCCGCCTTCTTCCCGAAAGCAGGCTTCGCCGAGCGGCCTATCAGCTCCACTGATTGCGAAGATTGCGAGTACCGCATCGCCTATATAGCTCAGGATCTCCCCGCCATGCTCCAACACGGCTCCGGCCGTGCAGTCGAAAAATTCGTTCAGGGCACGAAAAAAGTCCTCTACGGGTATCGACTCGGAAAGCCGTGTCGAATCCCGTAGGTCGCATAGCCAGATGACCGCGTGAATCTTCTCACCATCCCCGCGCTTCGTCTGGCCGGCCAATACGCGATCGCCGGTACGTTCGCCGAGATAGGTCTTCAGCAGGTTCTCTGCCGAGGGCTGCATGTCAGGTCCCCGCACATTACCCCCAACCGATCCAAGGACCGGCGCAAGCGCGGCCGTTGCGGGCTAGTCTCCGGCGCGTCCAAGCCGAGCCCCGACCCCGCGCATGAAATTGGCCATCAGGAGTATGGCGCTACCCGCCAGGATGAACGCGGCGACCACCAGCCACGGTAAGACCCCTGGCCAAACAACGATCAAAATCCCGAGGGCTATGAACGCGATCCCCGGAATCAGCATCAGTATGCCGAAAAAGGGCTTCTCCGTCATGCCCTTGCAGGTTTTCGCCATGGGGCACATCGGCATAGGGACCATTTGCGCCATATTCCGCCCCTCCAGTCTGCAGCCGTGTCTTGTGCGCCTAAGCTGCTTCGACCATCGATTCACCGAGTAGCTCTCGTGCCTTTTTGCGAATGGCGCGCTCCGCACCGTGGTTCACCATCAGACCCACCTTGACCGCTTCAGTGACCTCCTCCCGGGAAATTCCTAGCCCGTCGCACCTGGCTAGATGGTGGTCCATACAGGGGTGGCAATTGGCTGCCGCTGCGGCACCCATCGCCACAAGCTCTTTCATTCGTTCGTCCATCTCATTTCCTCCAATGTTCGCCGATTGGGCTGCGTGTTATCTGGCCTTGTCAGGGTCCATTCGAGGACAAAGGCGGCCTAGAACGTTTCAGAGTTCAGCCGATACAGTGTGCCGACGACGCTTGGCCCATAGCGGCCCGGCGCGAACGTTTCGGCCAGCCGTGCCTTGGCGCGCCACCCGGTGCAATGGCCCGGGGCGACGACACGGGGATCGATCCGCGCCAGCAGGTCGCGGACGGTTGGCTCGATACGCGCCTCCATCGCCTTGCCGGCGAGGTGATAACCCCCCAGCACGATATCGACGGGCATGCCGGAGAAGGCGTCCCTGGCGCCGAGGCACGCATTCACGACCCCGGCGTGTGAGCACGCGGAAAACACGGTAACGCCGCGCCCCCTGACGCAGGCGGCGATAAAGCGCTCATCCATGATCAGCGGATCGGCCGCGCCTTCATCGCCGCGAAAGGTGTAATGACCGGCAAGGCCGGTTTCGTACTCGGTGACGCGCGCGATGGCCCCGCTGCCGAAGAAGTGGCCGCCGCACAGGGGGTGCGGATCGTCGCGTCTGACGATTTCGCCGCCGGCGCGTCTCATGTCGTCGATGCTGGGCTCCTTGGGCAGCAGATATATCGTGCCGGCGGGTGTCAGCAGGCCCCGCTGGTCCGGCCGGTCCGGGTGAAGATCGATGAGCGGTGGCGGCAGGCCAGCGGCGGACCTGGCCTCGGAGATCGCCGCGATGACCTCGGGCAGGCCGCCGCTGTGGTCGAAGTGCCAGTGCGAGAGGAACACGCACTCGATTTTCGAGAGCTCCACCTGGAGACGCCGGGCGTTGTCGAGCCAGAGATCCGGGTCGGGGCCGACGTCGAACAGCAGGACACGCTCCTCACCATCCCTGCGCCCGGTGATCAGCACCGACAGGCCGTGGCAGGCGGAGCAGAGCTGGTCGAAGGCCTCCTTGCATTCGTGGCCCTCAAAATGACGCGTTGGCGCGATGCGGGCTGCGGCGTGGACGATCTCCGGAATTTGCGGCACGCCCTCATCGACGCTGGAAAGCGTGTCGGTCTCGTTGTCGATGACTACAAGGACCTGCAGCTCATCCAGCTGTACGACTCCTTCAGGAGGCGAACCTTCAACCATGGCTGATCTCTCTCAGGCGATTTGCGTCGGTCACTCACCCGGCAGTACGCATGCCCATCGTGGGATGGCTGATGCATCGGCGTGTAGCCCGCATCTCGCGGCGACGCGCCCAATACGACGCACTCGCCCTTGCTTGCATCTGTAATGAGCGCAAGGATCATAGCAGCGATCCCTGCCGGTGTTCCAGAGCGCATGTCCGTGGCTCGACGCGTACGGCGCATAGCGGTATCCGCTCCTGGCTATGAGCGGCGGTTCAGCGCGACATCGATGCACGTCGGCTTGCCGTCGGTAAGCGGAAGTTCCGTCCGTCAACGTCTGTTATAAGCCGCATAGCGGACTGACATTGAGGGCCGGCCTGAGGTCCGCTCCTGACCCAACTCGGAAGTGATCGCGAACAAACCGGACTGTCCGATTATTGCAGTTCGGTGCTGTCATTTTGAGGGCCGGGTTAGCCAAATGGGAAATAGCGGATGAGAACGATTTGCAATTTAAAGTAGAGTTGTTTATATGAAAATTCCGTGGATTGTGGTACGATTTTAGCGCTCGCGACTCCCCGTTCTGCTTGATAAATAAGCTCTCAATCTGCACTCAGGCATGGGAAGGAGGCCAAGAGTCCGCAGGCGGAGGCGCCAATGCGCCACCCAACGATCCCCCCGTTAGCTGGAACTCGACCGCAGAGGCTGGCCGAGGCGATAGCGCTTTTGTCTTTGGTTTGCGGCATTTTCCTTACGGCATCCGCCATGGGGCAGATCAGCAGCTCAGTCAACGTGGCCCATCGGGATACGGATAAGGTATTGGGGTCCGACCCAGAGTTTCTCTTCACCCAAATCATAGACAGCGACGTGGACAGCGACCTAGATTATGGCCCCAGCGATATGGTTCTATTCACAAATAGCGTATCAGTCTCTGGGAACATAAGCGTTGATGGCGGGACAGTCATAATCGATGGGGACAGCACCCTGGATGGCAGTCTAGCAGGAAAAAACGGGGCAACAGTGAGCATCCGCGGTGGCACTATAATTACCGGCAGTGTCGAGATTCGGGCGGTTATATTGCAGGGGGTCGTTTCTCAATGGAGGGGGGAGCTTTCGGTTGATGGTGGCAGCATCATTGGCGGTGGTGTGGAAGCAACAAATGCAGCCACGGTCACGGTGAGCGACAGCATTATACAGGGGAGCGTAATTACAACGGGCTGTCAAAGAGTGACAATCGCTAACAATGTGATCCTCAACGGGAGCATCAAATCTACGAATGACGATGCAGTGATAGTCAGCGACAACGAAGTGACCGGCAATGTCGAAATCGTCAATCCTGTGACCTGCTATCGACGCAACAATAATGTAACTGGTACCAACTCCTGCTGACCCTGATACGCTCCCAAGACGCGAGGTCATCCCTACTTCGGCGGAGCTTTTCATTAATTCACGGACTTACAGCGGGGGCCAGATCATCGGCCCGTCCTTTGAGGTGAATGTCCCCTTGTGGCTAAGGCTGTTGAAGAACTCTGAGCTGACGGCCTTTTTCGATGTCCGCTTTTACCAGTAGCAGACATTTCCGTTGCCGCCTCGGCGCCGTGCCGTGGCAGGTCTGTGGTTTCGGGCTGTTTGTGTCCGATCCTCGGTCATCATTCAGGCGATCATCGGCTTCGGGGGCGGGATCGCGGCGAGCTTGGCCAGGCGTTTGAGGTTCTGGACGGTGGCGGTCAGCAGGAACTCGTCCCTTGCGCCCGACAGGCCTCGCAATCGCAGCCTGGTGAGGGCCAGGTTGTGCTTCACCTCGCCGAACAGGGTCTCGATC
>CAYFXM010000131.1:0-7517 GCA_964346965.1 uncultured Actibacterium sp.
GTCCGTCAGGATGCGGCGCAGGTCCGGGTGACCCGAGAACAGGATACCGAACATGTCGAAGACCTCACGTTCGAACCAGTTGGCCGAGTCGTGCACGTCTACGATCGACGGCACCATGTCGTCTTCACGCACCGAGAATTTCACGCGGATGCGTTGGTTCTGGTACATCGACAGGAAGTGGTAAACCACGTCGAAACGCGCTTCGCGATCCGGGTAGTCAACAGCTGTGATGTCCACCAGAGTCGAAAACTTACAGGTCGCATCGGTTTTCAGGAACTCGATGAAACTAACCAGATTGGCCGGGGTCACGACCATGGTCAGCTCGTCGCGCACGACCTCGTAGGACAGAACACAATCGGGGCGCTTCAGCTCGATATGAGCGCCTAGCTCTTTCAGGGCGTCACTCATCGCTTACCTCACAATCGTGCCGGTGCGGCGGATTTTGCGTTGCAGTTGCAGGATGCCGTAGACCAGCGCCTCTGCGGTCGGAGGGCAGCCCGGGACATAGATGTCGACCGGAACGACGCGGTCACAACCTCGCACCACCGAATAGCTATAGTGATAATAGCCACCACCGTTTGCGCAGGATCCCATCGAGATCACGTAACGCGGTTCTGGCATCTGGTCGTAAACCTTACGCAGCGCCGGGGCCATCTTGTTCGTCAGGGTTCCTGCAACGATCATCACGTCCGACTGACGCGGAGACGCACGCGGCGCGAAGCCGTACCGTTCAACGTCGTAACGCGGCATTGCGGTATGCATCATCTCGACCGCACAACAGGCCAGACCAAAGGTCATCCAGTGCAGCGAGCCGGTCCGCGCCCAGTTGATCAGGTCTTCAGAAGTAGTAAGCAGAAAGCCCTTGTCCTGCAGTTCTTTGTTCAGCGCCTGGGTCGCGACCTCTTTGTCGCCGCCAGCCGTGTTCGCGCCGGTCATCACTCCCATTCCAGGGCTCCCTTCTTCCACTCATAGGCAAAGCCGATGGTCAGCACCGCCAAGAACACCATCATCGACCAGAAGCCAACCATCCCGATCGTGCCGAAAGACACGGCCCAAGGGAACAGGAAGGCAATCTCGAGATCGAAGATGATGAAGAGAATCGCGACCAGATAGAATCGCACGTCGAATTTCATCCGGGCATCGTCGAATGCGTTAAATCCACATTCGTAGGCCGAAAGTTTCTCGGGGTCGGGACTGCGAACCGCAACAATTACTGCCGCAAGGATCAGGACAATCCCCAATGCAATAGCGGTTCCAAGAAAAATGAGAATCGGGAGGTACTCTCTCAGAAGCTCTTCCACTGGGTGGCTCTCCTCTTGTCGGGCGGCGGGGCGCGCCTCTTAGCTAGCGCAGCTTTACTCCTACGAAAGTGCCGGGTCAACCAATCCACGGCCCACTGTTGGCGCTAAATTCATCAACGAGGCATATTTTGTATACTTTTGTATGCAGTTTCGACCTCCTAATCCGTGGGCGGAGGGTAAAATGATTTCTCTAGCATCAGAGAGTCACCTGCTTTGGGGAGTGAATTCATGTATGCAGGACGTTCCTTTAAACGCGCGAACCATGCCGACAAATGAGGGAAATCGTCGGTTCGCACGAAATGCGACACCATATAGACAGCTTGCCCTACAGCGACATCCGCAGCCGAAAAACCCGAAGCCAGAAGGTACGACCTACCGTCGGCAAGCTGCGCATCAAGCGCGGCGAAACATTTCTCGGTTCGTTTTGCTTCGAGCTTCATCACGACCGGGCTGCGCGCCTCTGGCGGATAGATGAAATTGTGTTGCTGATTCAGGTTGGCACAATGCTGGCTAATGGTTTCCGCGAAATGCAGCCACACCAACCATTCGGCCCGCTCCGGGTCACCGGGTGCGCGGCCAAGGCCAGACTCGGGAAAGAGATCACAGAGATATTCGAGTATCGCGCCGCTTTCGAACATGACCAAACCGTCAATCTCGATCGCCGGAACGCGCCCCACCGGGTTGAGCGCCAAATACTCAGGCTGTCGCAATGTTGAATCAAAGGGATGGACGTTAAGCTCGAAATCTACCCCAATTTCGTTGAGAAACCACAAAACCCGCATCGAGCGGGTTTGATGGCAATGATGCAATCGGATCAATCACCCCTCCTTTTCACTCAAACAATCCCCTCCGGACGATGTATAGGTCGACGCGTTGTCCACTCAATCCGACAAGGCGGAAACTTCGCTTCGGATGATCCGGGCAATCAAAGCACAATCGTCCTCGCTGAAGGTCAAAGGTAACCGCATATCCAACAGGCCAGCCAAGATTCGATCTGTCTGTGGCAATTTCTGGGCCTCGGCATAGCGCCAGCTGTCATAGCGAGACGTAAACCCCGCTGGCCGGTCCGCTCCGAACCATTTCAGCTCTATCCCGCGGGCGGCACATCGCGCGACAAACGCTTCAATTTCCGCTCCGCTCCGGTCCTGCAGCAGGAACTGAAACGAAGACGCGACGAATCCCTCCTTCGCCGGACGGCTTGGCACCGCGATCCCGTTAACTCCCGCCAAGCCAGCCTCCATCATTCGATAGAGGGCATTCCAACGTCGGGCATTTCCCGCCAACCCCTGCAACTGTGGGCGAAGTATTGCCGCGCGCAGGTTGTCCATCCGCCCCGATACATTCGGTGTTTCCAGCTTGATCGCTTCGAATGCCGCTGCCGAAGGTGCGGCAAGGTGCCGCTCGTACAACATGTAAGAGCCCGACAAGATCACGGCTCGCGCCATCAGATCTTCGTCGTCCGAGATCAGGAAACCGCCTTCGCCCGAGTTCACATGTTTATAAGTCTGGGTGGAATAACACGCCGCCACCCCATGCCGACCCGACGGCACTCCGTCCCAGTCTGCTCCCATTGTGTGGGCGCAATCCTCGATGACCTTAACGCTAGCAGCGTCACAAATTTCCATCAGGGCATCCATATCGCAGATATGACCGCGCATATGACTCAGCAGCAGGACCTTTGCGCCCGTCATTTCAATCATCACTTGCAGATGCTCTAGATCAATCACCAGATCGTCGGTTACCTCGACAAACATGGGCCGTGCCCCCAGTGCCGCGATCGCTCCCGGAACCGGAGCCAGCGTGAAGGCATTGGTAAGTACGGGCTCTCCGGGCTTTACGCCCACAGCTCGCAACGCGCAGCCTAAGGCATAGCCACCCGAGGCGACCGCAAGGCAATATTTCGACCCGACTAGCGCGGCGAATTCCTGCTCCAACAGTGCGGTCTCGCCAACTTCATCACCAACGGTATTGTACCTGTGCAGCCGCCCACTGCGCATGACGCTAACCGCCGCCTCGATCGCAGCATCGGGTATCGGTTCTTGCTGGGTAAAGGACCCGGTGAAAATCTCGTCAGTCATCGGGCGACAATGAGCAGATCAACCCGCGAGGTCAACGCCCGCTCCCAACAGTCGGGTGGCGACATCCACCATCTCGTCGAAATGATGGAGCAGCGCTTCGGGTTCCAACTTTGCGACGCCGTGCCCGTCCGGCCCGAAAGTCACAAGAACCGAGGGCACCCCTGCCGCACTTGCCGTTTTCCGGTCGGTCACGGTGTCGCCGACCAGAAGGGATTGGGCCAGAGTACCGCCCGCCCGTTCAACCGACGCCACATAGGGGGCCGGATCAGGCTTGCGTACCGGCAAGGTATCCGCCCCAACGAGAGATCCAAAAAGCTCGCGTACGCCAAGCTTCGTCATCAGAGTTTCGGCCAGCCCCTCTGGTTTGTTGGTACAAATGCCGACCTTGAATCCATCGGAAAGAAGCCGCTCAACAGCATCGACGGTTCCGGGATACAAACGCGTGTGGACATCAATCGCCGCCTCGTAGTGATTGAGTAGCAACGGGAATTGGGCCTCTACATCTACTTCGGACCACTCCGGCTTCACTCGCGAAAACCCAAGCCGCAACATTGCTCGACCACCCTGAAACGCCGTCGCTTGATCAGCCGCAGGATCTAGAGGGCTCCCCACTTCCAGCCCTTCAAAACAGGCATTTGCGGCAGCTATCAGGTCCCCGCTGGTGTCCGCCAGCGTGCCATCGAGATCAAAGATCACTGTCCGCATTTTGCTCCTTCCCGGCGGCAAACCGCCGATCTTTGAAACGATCCGAAACGCCTTTTGATGCCCGTCGGGCTTGCGAAGCGTCTCATCCCCGATAAAAGGAGCGCGAGCAGATGAAAAGGGAAATCAAATGCCCACAGCGCTGATCGTCCTTGCCGCCGGACAAGGCACGCGGATGAATTCCGACCTTCCAAAGGTGCTGCACCCGATCGCGGGCGCGCCCATGCTGGTACACGCTATGCGCGCCAGTTCCATTCTGGAACCCGACCGAATTGTCGTGATCGCGGGCCACGGAGCTGACAAGGTCTCTAAAGCTGCACTGGCCTATGACGACAACGTTCAGGTCGTCATTCAAGAAGAGCAACTGGGTACCGCCCACGCCGTCGCTCAGGCCCGTGAAGCGCTGGCTGGTTTCGATGGCGATGTGATTGTCCTGTACGGAGACACACCCTTTATCTCTCCCGAAACGCTAGCGGCACTGGTCGAGGCCCGCGCGTCTCACGACGTGATCATTCTGGGATTCGAGGCCACCGACCCTGCCCGCTATGGCCGCTTGGTCATGGAGGGCTGCGACTTGCAGCGCATCGTCGAATTCAAAGACGCTTCGGACGCTGAACGCGCCATAACCTTCTGCAACAGCGGCGTACTAGCCGCTGATTCCAAAACACTTTTCGACTTAATAGACGCGGTCGGAAACGACAACGCGGCGGGTGAGTACTATCTGACCGATGTCCCTGCGATCGCCCGCGACCGGGGTTTGAAGGCAACTGCGATCAGCTGCGACGAATCCGAAACGCTTGGCGTGAACTCTCGTGCGGAGCTTGCGGCTGCAGAAGCGGCGTTCCAGGCAAAGACCCGGACGGAAGCCCTGGCCAACGGCGTCACCATGACTGCGCCGGAAACCGTCTTCTTCGCCTACGACACATATGTAGGCCGCGACGCAGTGATCGAACCGAATGTCGTCTTCGGCCCCGAAGTTACCGTCGAATCCGGTGCCACCCTGCGCGCTTTTAGCCACTTGGAAGGCTGCCATGTTTCTCGCGGCGCCGTTGTTGGCCCCTACGCCCGCCTGCGCCCCGGCGCGGAATTGGCCGAAGACGTGCGCATCGGCAACTTCGTCGAGGTTAAGAATGCAACGATCGACGAAGGCGCGAAGGTGAACCACCTGTCCTATGTCGGCGACGCATCCATCGGCGAAGACACCAACGTCGGTGCTGGTACGATCACTTGTAACTATGATGGTGTCTTCAAACACCGAACCGAAATCGGCGCTCGTGCATTCATTGGCTCGAACACCATGCTGGTTGCACCGGTTAAGGTCGGCGACGAGGCCATGACCGCTACCGGTACAGTAGTCACCAAAAACGTCCCCGATGGCGCGCTAGCCGTTGCCCGAGCAAGGCACGAGAACAAGCCCGGCCTCGCCCGACGGATGTTTGAACGACTGCGCGACCTCAAGGCTCGTCAACAGGAGAAGAAGTGATGTGTGGAATCGTTGGTGTTCTAAGCAGCCATGAGGCCTCTCCCATCATTCTCGAAGCGCTGAAGAGGCTAGAGTATCGCGGTTATGACAGCGCGGGTGTCGCAACAGTCAATAATGGTGTGCTGGATCGGCGTCGTGCCGTCGGCAAACTGGCGAACCTTTCGGACCATCTGGTGCACGAATCACTACCGGGAAAGATCGGAATCGGACACACCCGTTGGGCCACACATGGAGCACCGACAACGGTGAACGCGCATCCACACCGCGCGGGTCCTGTGGCTGTCGTGCACAACGGGATTATCGAAAATTTCAAAGACTTACGCGCCGAACTTGAAGCGAAAGGCGCAGAGTTCGAGTCCGAAACCGATACCGAAACCGTCGCCAAATTGGCTGCGGTCTATTTGCGAGAGGGGCTCTCGCCCACGCAAGCCGCGTTCAAAACCCTCGATAGGCTGGACGGTGCTTTTGCCCTGTGTTTCATCTTTGAAGGAGAAGACGATCTGATGGTTGTCGCCCGTAAGGGATCTCCGTTGGCGATCGGCCATGGCGATGGCGAGATGTTCGTTGGATCTGACGCCATCGCCTTGGCGCCGATGACCGACAAAGTCACCTATCTAGAGGAAGGCGACCGGGCCATCATCACGCGCGCAGGCGCACAGATTTTCGACGCCGATGGCAATCAGACCAACCGCGCTGTGAAGGTGATCCGCATGGATCAGGCTCAGGTCGACAAGGGCGGTCACAAGCACTTCATGGCCAAGGAGATAGCTGAGCAGCCGGTGGTTCTGGGCGACGCCCTGCGCCACCATCTGTCGGGCGACGAACTCCTTCCAGAATTAAGCATAGATTTCAACGCGATAGAGCGCATTTCTATGGTGGCTTGCGGCACTGCGTATCTTGCCTGCTTTACCGCCAAATACTGGTTTGAGCAGATCGCCCGCCTGCCAGTCGACGTCGACGTGGCATCAGAGTTTCGATACCGCGAACCGCCGATCTCGGACAAGACTGTGGCCCTGTTTGTTAGCCAATCGGGCGAGACCGCAGACACCTTGGCCGCGCTTCGGTATTGTACCGGGAAAGCCGAAAAGATCGTTTCTGTAGTGAACGTTGCCGAAAGCTCGATCGCGCGGGAAAGCGATGTATCGCTTCCAATCCGAGCCGGGGTGGAAATCGGAGTGGCCTCGACCAAGGCCTTTACCTGCCAGTTGACCGTACTCGCGCTGATGGCGCTGAAGGCCGGACTGGCACGGGGAACATTGACCGAGGACCAGGTGAACCAGCACCTTGCCGATCTGAAAAACCTGCCGGGCTTGATGAACGCCGCGCTTGGACAAGAGGAGCAGATTCGAGCGGTTTCGACCAAACTGGCCGAGGCACGG
The DNA here is from genome assembly GCA_964346965.1 of uncultured Actibacterium sp. Taxonomy (GTDB): domain Bacteria; phylum Pseudomonadota; class Alphaproteobacteria; order Rhodobacterales; family Rhodobacteraceae; genus Actibacterium_B. The sequence continues at coordinate 6,944 of CAYFXM010000131.1, forward strand.
GATATCCTATTTCTTGGGCGCGGAGATATGTACCCGATCGCCCTAGAAGGTGCATTAAAACTGAAAGAAATCAGCTATATACACGCTGAAGGTTATGCGTCTGGAGAGCTCAAGCACGGCCCCATCGCGTTGGTCGACAAACATGTCCCGGTGATCGTGATGGCCCCGCGTGACGGGTTGTTCGACAAGACCGTCTCGAACATGCAAGAGGTCATGGCACGAGGTGGAAGGGTACTTCTGGTGACCGACGCCAAGGGGGCGGAAATCGCCGGTGATGGGATTTGGAACAGCGTTATCCTGCCTGAAGTACCGGACCTGCTGGCCCCGATCCTGTATGCCCTGCCCGCCCAACTGCTGGCCTATCATACCGCCGTCGCCAAGGGCACGGATGTGGACCAGCCGCGCAATTTGGCGAAATCGGTGACGGTTGAATAACCCGCTAGCCTCCTCTCGGCGCACGCCCGGTCAGGCTGAAAACAGGCGTATGACTTGCATATGACCTGCATATGATTTCCATATGACCTTCAGGCGCCTCTTGACCGCCGCGTTTCGGAGACCCGAATGGCCAAACAAT
>CAYFXM010000132.1:0-7479 GCA_964346965.1 uncultured Actibacterium sp.
TGACCGCCACCGGCCGATCCTGCGCGACAGTCGCGGCGGAGCTTACCGATACAACTCAGGTTCAGCATCTGGCCGAACATGCATTGGAACATGACGACCTGCGCGCGGTAGTCTTTTCCGCAGGTGGCGGGCGCGCGATGGACAGCGGGCCAGAGGCCCTGTCAGAATGGACGCGGACATTGGACGCCATCCTTCGCGCACCGATGGCTCTGACCGCGCAAACCCTGCCGAAGATGAGGCAGACAAACGGGCACTACCTGTTCATTTGCGGGATGTACGCCAAGATTGGTATGCCGCGCATGGCGGCGCATTGCGCAGGTCGTCATGGATTGGAAGGGTTCAGCAAGGCTCTGTTTGAAGAGGTTCGAGAAGACGGGGTCGGCGTTACGTTGGTTCACCCAGGGTTCGTGAACACCCCAGACTCCGATCTTAATAAACTGGATCCGGAGCGCATGATCCATGTCGATGACATCGCGGCAGTGGTCAGCCTTTCGCTAAACAGTCCGGATCGGACCTGCGTAACCGAAATGCTGGTTCGACCGCAGCGGAGCCCCTATCGCTAGGTACCTTAAAGTTTGCGAAAGACCGTAGTCTGAAACTGCTGCGATACGCCTGCCGGGGTGTCATGTTTGTGGCGGATCGTTTCCACCCTTTCATATTGCCCCGGCGCCAGTTCCTCGAACCGGGCCTCTAGAGATTCGCCGGAGTACCGTTGAACCGGCAAGCCAGAGCATCGCTCTGGCCCGTCCTCGGCAAAGGTGGCGATGATGGCAATCCCGCCTATTTTCAATGCCTTGGTCAGGCTTTCAACATAGGCGGCTTGCTGTTTTAACTCTGTCAGAAAATGGAAAACCGCCCGATCATGCCAAAGAACGAAGGCAGTGTCCGGCTGCCATGTAGTGACATCGCCCGCCACCCATTGCACCAGGTCTGCGTCTGCGTTCAACCGAGCCTTGCTGATTTCAAGCGCCTCTGACGATAGATCCAGAACCGTGACCGGCCCTAGTTCGGCTTCGACCAACAAGTCGACGAGCCGGGACGCACCGCCACCTACATCAACAATTGGCTCACCCGGTGTGACAAATCTGGAAATAAGATCGAATGACAGCGCAGGATGAGCCTCGAACCAACTCACCTGTTCTTCAGCCTTTCCAGCGTAAACCGCCTCCCAGTGGGATGCGTCGGACATCAAGAACCCTTTCTCAGACCTTGATATTAGCGCTTATGAATGCCGTCGGCGATGCGACTAGTGCGACAGACGGCTGATAACCACGACAACCTCTGGCTTCCGACCGATTTCTTCATTAGCGATCTGACGCGTGCGGCGTCGCAGGGCTTCTTCCAGTTTATCGTCATCGCGCAGGGTTTTGTCATCGGCGCGGCCAAGAAGTTGACCAAGGTCTCCTTCAAGGATTTCTGCCAAAGCCGCGTTTGATGTTCCGATCTCTGGTAGACCTCGGATTTCCACCCATGGATCGCCCAGAGGTTCGTCCTCTTCATCGACGATGACATTAACCAGAACAATCCCGTTCAGCGCCATGCGAATTCGATTGCGCACGATACCATCGAGAGCACCGATCTGGATCGCACCATCCAGATACGTGCGACCAGCCTCGATATACTCCATAACCCTGGGTGCAGCACCGCTGAGATCGAGCATTGTGCCATTGGTCGCGATGATCGCCGGTATATCCCCTTCTTCAGCCAGCTTCACATGCTCACGCAGGTGGCGGTGTTCGCCGTGCATGGGAATAACCATCTGAGGTTTAAGCAGGTCATGAACTCGTTTCAGATCGGGGCGATTGGCGTGCCCCGACACATGATAGAGGCCGGCACTGTCGTCCACGACATCCACACCTTTTTCACTGAGCGCGTTGATGATCTGGATAACACCCTTTTCGTTCCCGGGGATGGTCTTGGACGAGAACAGGAACATGTCGCCCTCTTTCATCTCCAACCCAAGGTATTTCCCACGAGCAAGCTGCGCACTGGCGGCACGCCTTTCACCCTGGCTGCCGGTCACGATCAGCATCAGATTTTCGCGCGGGATATCTGCGGCCTCCTCGGGGCTGACAACAGTGGGAAAGTCTTGAAGAACCCCACTTTGCACCCCGGCCTCAACCATGCGCCGCATCGCGCGGCCAAGCAGTACGATCGAGCGGCCAGCCTCCTTGCCCGCCTCGGCCAAGGTTTTCAGGCGCGCGATGTTCGAGGCAAAGGTGGTGGCAACGACCATGCCTCTGGCGCCCGACACAAGTTGCCGGATAGCGGGACCAACAGTTGCTTCTGACCGACCGTCCTGTGGCGAGAACACGTTGGTGGAATCACAGGTCAGCACCCGCACGCCTTCATCACCGATCTTTGCCCAAAGTTCGGGATCGAACGGTTCGCCCACCACCGGGCTTTCATCGAGCTTGAAATCGCCCGTATGCACAATCCGCCCCGCAGGCGTGTCGATGATCAGACCCGAGCTTTCCGGAATCGAGTGGGACACGGGCAAGAAGGACACTTTGAATGGACCCAGTTCGACCTGCTCGGGATAGGGCGCCACGATATTGACGTTGGCGGGATCGAGGCCCCTTTCTTCCAGCTTGCGGACTGCCAGATTACCTGTGAACGCACGCGTAAAGATCGGAGCCTTCAGGCGCGGCCAACCAAGCGAGACCGCACCAATATGATCCTCGTGCCCGTGGGTGACGAAGATTGCTTCCAGCCGGTCGGCACGCTCTTCGAGCCAAGAGATATCGCCGTAGATCAGGTTCACACCGGGGGTGCTGTCCATATCAGGGAAAGTGACACCAAGATCGACAAGGATCAGCCGCTCGTCGCCCTCGGGCCCATAACCATAGACATAGGCGTTCATGCCGATCTCACCCGCCCCACCAAGGGGGAGATAGATCAGCCGGTTCTTACTGCTCATTAGCGCCGTTTTCCTTGTTATAGGCGTGGATCACGGTCAGGCCGTGCATCGTCAGATCGTCTTCAATGGTGTCAAATAGCACGTCACCTTGCGCAAATAACGGCGCGAGTCCACCAGTACCAATGACTCTCATGGGGCGGGCATGCTCTTCCCGGATTTTGGAGCAGATCCCTTGCACCAGACCGACATAGCCCCAAAACACGCCGGATCTCATGCAATCCACGGTATTCGTTCCAATGACATGATCTGGTTGGGTGACGTCGATATGCGGCAGCGCTGCGGCTTGGGTGTGCAAAGCGCCGAGGCTAAGGTTCACGCCAGGAGCAATAACCCCTCCAATATAGGCCCCGTCTACATCTACGACATCGAAGGTCGTCGCGGTTCCGAAGTCGACCACGATCAGATCGCCACCATGTCGGTCATAGGCACCTGCGGTGTTGACCAGCCGGTCCGGACCGACTTGAGTACCTTCGTCCACCCGCGGTTCGTGCGGCAACAGGCACTCTGGCTTGCCGACCACCAAGGGGCGGCAGTTGAAAAACCGATCCGCAAAGACGCGCAGGTTAAAGACCACTCTCGGTACGGTCGACGAGATAATCACCTCGGTGATGTCGGCCTCGATGCCATAGTGTTTCACCAGCGTCGAATACCAAGTGAAATAGGCATCTGCCGTCCGGGCATGGTGGGTTGAGGTCCGTAACGTGCACAGGAACTTCGTCCCGTCCCAAATGGAAAAGACCGTATTGGTATTCCCGCAATCAATCGCCAGAAGCATCCGCGCCTCCTTCAGAAGAATACATCCGCCGCCGCAATCGCCTTGCGCCCTTTCGGCGTCATTAGGACCAGATTGCCGGTTTCGTCGATGGTTTCAAAGGTACCAGTGGTTTCATCTTTGCCCGCACGTGCGGTAATCACCTCACCCAGTTTAGCGGCTCGAGCCAGCCATGCCTCTCGAATTGGGCCGAAACCATAGGTGGTGAACTGCATCTCATAGCGCGCATAGGCGGGGACAAGCAGTTGCAGGAACTCGCCGGGTACGACATCGATCCCGGTTTCACCTGCTAGGCTGACCGGTGCTACCGCTCCCTCTTCCAGATCATCAATGGCGGGGGCCTCGATCAGATTAACACCGATCCCAATCGCCAGATGCGAGACCTGCCCATGTGAACCCAGACTCTCCAGCAGAATCCCTGCGACTTTCCCGCCATTCAAAAGCACATCGTTTGGCCATTTCAGCGAGAACGCCTCTGGCCGACCGGTTGCATCGACAAAAGCATCAAACAGCGCCAGCGATGCCACGAAGGACCGCAGGGCGACCTCTTCCGGTGCCTCTGTTGGTCGCAGAACCAATGTCGCCGTGAAGTTATCTGTCGGGCTTAGCCAAGCTCGTCCGCGACGACCTCGGCCTGCGGTCTGTTCGTCGGCGGTGATCCACGTCGGGCCAGCCAGATCCCCGGCCCGGCGCGCGGCCTCGGCCTGGGTGCTGTCCACCCGGCCAAGGTGCATATGGGCATATCCGCCCGGAAGCGGGTTAGTTGACAAGAGTATCCGCCGCAGCCGCCGCTATACCCTCGATACCGAAGAGGTTCACGACACCGACCAGCATCACAAAGGCCGACAGCATCAGGAAGCCGGTCAGGACAAGGTTGCTGGAACGGTCCAAGGCTTGATCGCGCTCTTCACCGAAGTACATGTAGAAAACGATCCGCAGATAGTAGAACGCACCGATAACCGACGCGACCACACCGGCAACGGCCAGCCATGCCATGTTCGCGTCCACGGCTGCTTTCAGCACATAGAACTTGCCGAAGAAGCCAACCATCGGCGGGACACCCGCGAGGCTAAACATCAACACCAGCAGCGCGGCGGCTTTCAGCGGCTCCACCCGGCTGTACATGTTCAGGCTGTCGATATCAGTGACCGGTTTACCGTCTTTCTCCATGGACAGGATGAAGGCGAAGGTACCGACATTCATGGCCACGTAGATGGTCATGTAGATCAGCATTGCCTGCACGCCGTCAACGGTGCCCGAGGCCAGACCCATCATCGCAAAGCCCATGTGAGCAATCGACGAATAGGCCATCAGTCGCTTGATGTCGCGTTGGCCAATCGCGGCCACGGCACCAAGGAACATGGACAGGACCGCCAGAAGGGCAATCACCTGCCCCCAGTCATTGGGCGCAGCACCAAAGGCGTCGTGCATGACCCGCGCGAACAGAGCCATCGCGGCCATTTTCGGCGCTGTGGCAAAGAACGCAGTGACCGGTGTCGGCGACCCTTCATAGACATCCGGGGTCCACATGTGGAACGGAACCGCCGAAACCTTGAACGCCAAGCCGGTGATCATGAAGACCAGACCGAAGAGCAGGCCAGTGCTCAGACCATGGTCGCCAATCGAAGCGATAATGCCATCGAACAGGGTTGTACCTGCGAAACCATAGGTCAGCGATGCACCATAGAGCAGCATACCAGAGCTCAGCGCACCCAGTACAAAGTATTTCAGGCCAGCCTCGGTCGAGCGCGCGCTATCGCGGCGCAGCGCGGCAACGACATAGAGCGACAGCGATTGAAGCTCCAAACCCATGTACAAAGCCATCAGGTCGCCGGCGGAGACCATCATCATCATACCGACAGCTGCGAGAGTAATGAGGATCGGGTACTCAAAGCGCAGAAGGTCGCGTTTGGCCATGAACTCCTGCCCCATGACCATGACCGCCGCGGCAGAGAGCAGGATAACCACCTTGGCGAAACGGGCGAACCGATCGTCGATGAAGGCTCCGTTAAAGGCGGTGTCAGTTCCGTTGGCGCCAAGGCCGATCCACAGCGCGACCGCGACAAAAATGGCCGAAGTCACCCAGACCAACAGGCCCGCGGATTTGTCCTTGCTGGTGTAGACCGCAAAGATCAGCGCCGCCATGGCATAAACCGCCAGTACAATCTCGGGCAGTACTACAGAGATATCAGAAGAGATCATCGCCAGGCCCCTTAGTGGTGTGCAGCAGTTTTGACCGCCGCGCCCAAATCGGCATTTGCCAGCGCGGTGTCATAGTTGGAAATCAGCGCCTCGACCGACGGGCCGATCACATCGGTGATCAACGCCGGGTAGACACCAAGCAGAATGGTCATGACTACCAGCGGCGCGAAGATGGCGCGCTCGCGGACGGTCATGTCGGTGATTGACTTCAGGCTTTCTTTGATCAGATCACCCCAGACCACCTTGCGGAACAGGTACAGCGCGTAGCCCGCCGACAGGATCACACCAGAGGTCGCGATCAGAGCCACCCAGGTGTTCGCCTGGAAGATACCGACCAGGGTTAGGAATTCACCAACGAAACCCGAGGTGCCCGGCAGGCCGACGTTGGCCATGGTAAACAGCATGAATACAAGCGCATAGGCCGGCATCTTGTTCACCAGACCGCCATAAGCGTCGATGTCACGGGTGTGCATCCGGTCGTAGATCACGCCGACACAAAGGAAGAGTGCTCCCGAGATGAAGCCGTGGCTCAGCATCTGGAAGATCGCCCCGTCGATACCCTGCTGGTTCACAGCAAAGATACCCATGGTCACGTAACCCATGTGCGCAACCGACGAATACGCGATCAATTTCTTAATGTCTTGCTGAGCCAGAGCAACCAGCGAGGCATAGACAATCGCAATCGCTGACATCCACAGCACCAGCGGCGCAAGAATGTCAGAGGCAACTGGGAACATCGGCAGAGAGAAGCGCAGGAAGCCGTAGCCACCCATCTTCAGCAAAACCGCCGCCAGAATGACCGAGCCAGCGGTCGGCGCCTGAACGTGCGCGTCCGGAAGCCAGGTGTGAACCGGCCACATCGGCATCTTCACCGCGAAGGACGCGAAGAAGGCGAGCCACATCATCGTTTGCAGACCACCGGTGATCTGCCAGCCAAGCAGGCTGATCGGACCCGCGCTGAATTCATGCGTCAGAAGCTGCGCGATATCGGTGGTGCCCGCGTCCATATACATGGCGATCATGGCTACCAGCATCAGGACCGAGCCAATGAAGGTATAGAGGAAAAACTTAAACGCGGCGTAGATACGCTCCTTGCCACCCCAGATACCAATGATCAGGAACATAGGGATCAGACCTGCTTCGAAGAACAGATAGAACAGGACCAGATCCAGCGCACAGAAGACGCCGATCATCAGCGTTTCCAGCACGAGGAAGGCGATCATGTATTCCTTCACGCGGTGCTTCACGTCCCAGCACGCGGCGATGGTCAGCGGCATCAGGAAGGTGGTCAGCATCACGAAGAGGATCGAGATCCCGTCGACACCCATTTTGTACTGCAGCCCCATCAGCCATTCGCGCTCTTCCACGAACTGGAAGCCGGTGTTTTCCGGATCAAACTCCGCAATCAGGAAGAGCGACACAAGGAAGGTCGCGGTGGTGGCGATCAGCGCCACCCATTTCGCGTTGGTCTGCGCGGCTTCATCTTCGCCCCGCAGGAAAAACGCCAGCACCAACGCCGCAATCAGCGGAATGAAGGTGATGATGGACAGGAGGTTCTCCATTATTCAGCTCCTCCGCTGATCGT
>CAYFXM010000133.1:0-7421 GCA_964346965.1 uncultured Actibacterium sp.
CAACGCGGTGGCCTATACCCCGCCACAGGTCATGTTCGCCTCAACCGGCGCCAAAGCTGACCGCGACGGCACCAAGGACAGCGTGACCAACATCCGCGACACCGGTGTCTTCTGCGTGAACCTCGTGGAATATGCCCTGAAAGACGCCATGAACCAGACCTCTGGCCCATGGTCGCGCGAAGTGGACGAGTTCACCGATGCCGGGCTGGAGCGCAGCGAGTGCGCCACCATCCCCTGTTCACGCGTCACCGCCGCCCCTGCCTCCCTGGAGTGCCGCCTGACCCAAGTCGTGCCCCTCAAAGGAAAAGCCAACTTCCTGGTTCTCGGCGAAGTCACCGGCATCCACATTCGCGACAACATCCTGACGAATGGGATGATCGACCCCACGACCTATGCGCCACTGGCCCGCATGGGTTATCGGGACTACGCGAAAGTCGAGGAGGTGTTTTCGATGAACAGGCCGGGTCAGAGTTAAGACTGGGGGCTTTCAGCCGTTAAACCTTAGCCTTCCATCGACGACGGCCCGTCGATGCATAGGCCAGAGTGAAACACTCTTCGGAACAGCATTTGTGCCCTAACCGAAACGATCCGCATATTTATTAAGCGGGTCGTTCAAATATAACTTCCCTATCAGCAGACAACGAATTGACGGTTATCCGCCACGGCCCGCCGGGTCACGCCCGCTGTCGTCGTCATCGCTATCATCGTCGTCCCGACCTGGCGGAGGAAATCACGCTGTTGAGATTGACATGCGCTAGTCCCTAAAATGACTGGCGCGATCCTCTAACTCCTCCCCAAACGCTCATACACAGGTCATATGCACATCATATGCAGGTCATACCCCTATTTCAGCCGGATTTGCCCTGTCTCTTCGGTGATCTCCCCGATCACGTGGAACCCCTCACCGGCAGGCACCCGACCCTCTGGCACCGCTGCCAGTAGCCCGCCAGCCGTCTGCGGATCGGCAAGGAGTGCCACCCTCGGGTCGCTCAGATCGTGGCCTGTCAGGACCTGAGCGTTGGCGTCAAACAAGCTCGACCTGATGCCCTTTGCCAGCAGTTCCTCGGCTCCCTGCAGAACCGGAACCGCGCCCAGATTGATCTGCGCGCCAACGCCAGAGGCTTCCAGCATTCCCATCAGGTGCCCGGCCAGCCCATAACCCGTCACGTCGGTCATCGCATGGGCCACAGGGGCCAGCGTGGCAGAGGCATCAGCGGCCCGCTCCAGCATGTGGTCGAAAGCTGCCGCGACCACGGCGCCGGGGGCTTTGCCCTGCATCTCGGCGGCCAAAATAACCCCTGTTCCCAAAGGCTTGGTCAGCACCAGCATATCCCCCGGCTGCGCTCCGCCCAATGTCAGCACCCGGCCTGAATGGGTACCAGTGACGGTCAGACCGACGGCCATTTCGGCCCCGATAGAGGTGTGCCCCCCAACCAATTCCGCTCCCATGCCGGAAAATTCAGCGGTCAGCGCTTCGGTCATTTCACGCAGGGTTTCGGCCTGCATGCGGTCGCGCATCTGGGGCAGAGTAATTTGCGCGACGGCGCTTTCGGGCTCGGCTCCACTGGCCCAAATGTCCCCCATCGAATGGATCGCCGCGACGCGGGCCAGCAACGCAGGATCAAGTGTAAACGCCCGAAACTGGTCGGTAGAGATCACGCGGGATTCACTCAGTTGCGCGGCATCATCGCCACCGACACCGCCCAAACCGTCGCGCAGAACCCCAGCTCCCGGTTTGGCCGCGCAGCCCCCACAAAGCGGCGGCTGCCCCTCGATAAGTTCGCGCACACCTGCCGCCAAGTCACGCGGCAAAGGGATGGGGGACATGACCGGCAACTCTTTGAATTTCAGCATGAATTTCTGGTCGATCTGATCTTTCCATCGCCACAACCAGTCGCCCTCCAACCGCAAACCAAGCTTGTCTGCAACCGCATGTTTTCGCCCGGTAGAGATGAGTTTGAGATAGTCCCGTTGCGGCTTGTATTCCGATGGCTGACCAACTCCCAGTGCCGCTCGAAGGTTATTAAACAAGACAGGAGCCTGTCGCACCGCGAAAACCCCCGCCTTGGGACGCGGATCGAACGCCATATGCGCGCAGTCTCCGGCGGCGAAGATCCGGTCATCGTTCGAACTGCGCATCTGGGCGGTAATGTCGATGAACCCTTTGGTCAGCGCCAGCCCCGTCCCCACTAGCCAGCCCTGCGGCTTGGCACCGGCGGCCCCGATGACCATACCTGCACGAAGTTGCTCACCATCCTGAAACACTACGCCGTCAGCGGCGACCTCGACGACTGAGACATTGGTCCGAAGCGTCACTCCCTGCGCTTTTAACTGTGCCAACAAGGCCTCGCGGGCCCCATTTCCGATATCAGGCAGGGCCGCGGCGGCGGCTTCGCACAGGGTTACCTCTGCTGTCACCCCGGCTTGGTTCAGACGGTGCCGCGCGGCAAGGGCAAGCTCGACCCCTGCAACACCAGCGCCGATGATTGCGACATCCCCAGCCGCTCCGGAACCGGCGTCGGCCACGTGGGCCTCCCACCTTTCGGCAAAAGCTCCAAGCGGCTTGGCTGGCACGGCGTGGTCCGTGAACCCCGGCAATGACGGTAAATCCGAGGTAATCCCAATGTCGATCGAGGCGATATCGTAGAACACATCCGGTCGCCCGGAAACAGTGATCCGACGGGCCTCGCGGTCTATGCCAGAGGCCCGCCCAAGGATCACCCGGGCACCTGCGAAACGGGCAAGCTTTACAAGGTCGATGTCGAGTTCGTCGCGACCATAATGCCCGGCGACCATCCCCGGCAGCATCCCCGAATAGGGTGCCGTAGGCCCCGGGTTGATCACAGTCAACCGCACCCCCGGCAATGGGTTCATCCCCCACATCCGCAGCACAAGCGCATGGGTGTGACCGCCGCCAATCAGAACAAGGTCCCGGGTCAGGGGAAGGGGTGCTTGCATGGATCACTCCGCCAATTCGTTCCGTCAGCCCTAGCGCAGCTTTTACGTACTTGAAATGTCCGTTGGCAGAAAAGTGACGCCTAATACCCAGTCATCTCAAGGTATCCTCGTCCATTATGCGAACCGCTCACCTTCACAGGTCCTTCCCAGTAAGGGATGAGTGTTGCCATCCAAGAGTTGGGGTTCAGAGCTGTGACCTCGACTGATACCCCCTCGGCCGCCAGATCGACACGCCATCGCGTGGGCAATTTTCGTCCGGCGACGGTGCTTTGTTCGATCGGCGTCAGAACCACCGCGCCCCCGTCGTAGGGCGTCACCCGGCCATCACGTCCAATCCATGTCGCTACGGCAAAAATCTTGTCGCCCTCGCGTACCCGTCCTGCCATCAACTTGTCGCCCGTTTCAAAGGACAACCCCACCCAATCCCAGCCGAATTGTTCGGATGACAATGGCTGACTGTACCATTCCCGGTCGAGCCACGCCTCTCCGGCCACCGCCACAGGGCCGTCGGGCAGTTCGAGCGTACCCGAGACCGCGTAGGCAGGTTGCGAGTAGTAATGACTAGCCTGCCCACCCGAGGATTTCACCGAATACCCATTGTCACCGTGCAAAACCAAAGGCGTCTCAGCAGTCAGTTCCAGCTCATAACTGAACCCCGCACCCGAGGCGGTTAGCATCACGTTTGACACATCACGTCCGGCCATTTGCCAATCATCGATCCAGACCTGAAATGGCACGGCCTGTGCACCAGCTTGCCCGATACCGCCACGCGCGAGTTTTTGGGCGACGTAATGCGCATCGGAAGAGGTGAGCGCAGCATTACCCATCCACATTTGCGGAGTTTCCCACCCCGCCCCGCTCTGATCTGGCGACAGAGCCGAGCGGAACAGGGTCCATTGCACGCCATAGTCTCGGCCATTCTCGTCCACCAAATTGGCGGTGACGTACCACCACTCGATCCGAAACTCGGGATGAGGCCCGTGATCCTGCGGAAACTGCATTTCGTAATTTCGATCCGGCAGCGCAAATCCTTCAGCCTCGGCGCCAAGCCCCGCAAACCCCTGTGCTTTCGCCAAGGCGCCGATCATCAACAAGGCGCAGGTCGCGAGAAGGCTCTTAACGCTCATTTGCAAAGACCTTCAGCAATTCCGACGGGGGGATACGGGCCAGCCGCCACGCCGGCCACGCCGCAGCCGCAGCGGCGACCACTAGCGCAAGCAGGCCAAGTCCCATCCATTGTCCGGGGAACAGGAACATCGGGAGCTGCCAGCCAAAGGCAGCCACATTGACAACGTTTAACAGCACCCATGACAAGGCCAGCCCCAGAGGCACTGCGCTTACCATTACCAACGATGCCAGAAACACTGCACGCGCCAATTCGGCCAGAGCTAGCCGCCTCCGTGTCAGCCCCATGGCCCAGACCGGGGCAAGTTGCGGTAAGCGCATGCCGGACAGAGTCAGAAGACTCGTCAGAAGTGCAAACCCTGCCACGGCCATGGTCAGAATGTTCAATGCTGCAGTCACGGTGAAGGTGCGCTCGAACACCTCGAGCGATGCTCTCTTTATCCCGGCTTGGTTTATGATTTGCCTCTCAGGCAAGCCAAAGTCATTGATCAGTTTGCCCCGCAAGTCGGCAGCGCGCTCCGGCGCCACCCGTATCGCGTGTCGAAGTCGCGGCACCTCGGGGAACAACTCTAGCAGACGATCATTAGCGACATAGACCTGCGCCAGCGGGTTACCGTAGTCCCCATATACCCCGGCAACCACCAACTCTTGGGCTCTTGGCAGGGTCAGGCGATCTCCGGGCGAAAGCCCCTCGCGTCGAGCCAGTTGTTCGTTGATCAGCACGTGGTCGCCCTTCGCCAAATTGTCCCATGGGTCTTGCAGCGTCTTTAGAAGCGTCCAGTTGCGGCGATAGGTGTCGTGATCCTGTACACCGAATAGCTCTGCCGGGGCACCAAACAGGGTGATATCCACATGCCAGATCGGCAGAACATCCACCCCTCTATCGGCCAACCAGCCACGAAGGGCATCACCCTCGGCCTGCGTCCGGGCGGTGGCATAGAGTTCCGAGGAAAGGCGTTGATCCAGCCATCCCACAAACGTCTGCCGGAAGCTCGACACCATTGTGCCGACACCAATATTGGCCGACAGGGCGAGAAGCAACGCCATCAGCGCCAGGGACACACCGGGCAATTGCTGTTGGGTATCGGCCCAGAACCATTCTGTGCCAACTTTCCGCGCGCGGGCCGCCAGACCCGGCAGCAAAAGTCCCAACCCAACAGGCAATAACAGTGCGCCACCCAACAGAAGCGCCCCAAGTGCGGCGAAACCAGCGACAAGATCATCGGCGAGGATCACAAGCGCGCCGCATACCAGAAGCAAGGCAATCCCCGCGAAGGCTTGCGCCCTCAGCCCTCGGGCCGAGGCGCGCATCCACGCGCGCGGCTGCGCGGGGGCCAGAAGAGGCAAATGCACCAGCCGCCACAGGCTTTGTCCCGCAGCCAGAAACGCACCGCTTACTGCAAGAGCCAGACCGCCCAGCCACCAGATCGGTTGCAAGCTGAGACTTCCGGCGACAGGAGCACCGTAGAGCCCGCGAAGGGTGGCCGAGACATCCGGCAAGAGAAGGTTGGCCACAAGGAACCCAAGCACCACACCGACAGCACCAGCCAAGAGCGACAGCACCAACAACTCGGCAAGAAGCCAACCAATCAGTCCGCGTAGCGACACACCGATTGCGCGCAGGGTTCGGAACATGGCGCGGCGTTGCTCGAAAGCCAGACCAACCGCGCCATGGACGATGAACATTCCAACAACAAAGGACAGAAGGCCGAAGGCGGTGAGGTTAAGGTGAAAACTGTCGGTCAACTGCGCCACGTCGCCGGCTTCCCGAGGCGGCAGCAGCGCCAGACCATCCGGCAAATCACTTTCCCTGACTACAAATCCCTCGGGCAGCACCAGATGAGACAGGCTATCCTCTGCCTGTAAAATCCGCTGTGCCTGACCGATGTCCAGCACAACGACACCGGGGATCATCCCGTCCGTGGCATGAAGCTCGGGTAGTGGGGCCAGTCCGGACAGTTTCAACGCTGTCTGAGGATGCGCAAAGCCCACGGCACCCTGCAGAAACGGCAGTAGCCCCCCTGGCTCTACCGTCGGCGAGGGTGCCGCCCCGGAAGGGGCCGAGACGGGATCGATACCGATCACGCGCACCGATCCCACCTCCGTTCGAACCGTCCCTTCCAATATCGGCGACACCGGAACGCCTTGCCGCCGCAGCGCGACGAACACGGCGTGAGGAATTCCTCGCCCGTCTTCTGAAACGACCCGGCCAAGCCTGTCTTGCCCGAGCATTGCGGCAGCCCGCGCATAGCTGGCCCGTGCCTCGGCATTGATCGCCTGCACTCCCGAGAAAAGGGCGGTCGCCATGGCAAGACCCAGCAACAGGCTTGCAAGTTGCACCTTGTGCCGCAGCCAATGCGACAGGAGCGCCCTGAGGATAATCATTCCAGCTGTCCGGCGTGCAGATGCACCCGCCGATCCAATCGGGCCGAAAGCCTGTCGGAATGCGTAACCATCAGAAGCCCTGCACCGCTTTCTGCGACAAGCTCCAACAACAGGTCGACGACCTTATCGCCAGTGTCTTCATCAAGGTTGCCTGTGGGCTCGTCAGCCAAGATCAATGGCGGCCCGGCAGCCAGAGCCCGACCGATTGCGACCCGTTGCTGTTGTCCGCCGGAAAGTTCTTCGGGGTAGCGTTCAAGCAGATCGAAAAGACCCAGGCGTTCCGCTAAGGCCTCGCCCCGCAAGAACCCAAACCGCCCTGCCAGACGCGCTTGAAACGACAGGTTTCCTGCAACAGTGAGCGACGGAACGAGGTTGAACTGCTGGAACACCAACCCGATCTTGTCGCGCCTCAAGGCTGCGCGGGCGGTATCGCCCATCTCGCCAATGGACTGGCCGTCAATGACCACCCGCCCTTGATCAGGCGCATCCAGTCCGGCGCATAGATGTAAAAGGGTACTCTTACCGCTGCCTGACTCACCGGTCAGGGCAACACTTTCGCCTGCTGAAACCGATAAATTCACCCCCCTAAGAACGGGAACAAAACCTCTGCCTGAAGGAAAACTCTTGTAAATGTCGTCAGCTTGCAGAAGCACGCTATCCCCCTTTTTCTGACCACCAACCTAACGCATTCCCGCACTGGGGAAAGGCAAGAAGCCGGACGGCTTGGTGCAATGACCCAAGGTTGGGATTTACAGGTTTCTGCCGATGCAAAAGATAAGGAAACTGCAACACTAGAAAGCTGGGGAATACCGTGGCGGGGCTTGACTCTCGGCCCCGCACTCTCTATCGCCCAACGCAAATCCGGAAGAGTTGCCAACCTTCCGGTCCTGAATTGTCAGGATCGCCCCCCGTCAGCGAGGTTTCGCCCACGGGGGACATTGGCGTTTTGCGGG
>CAYFXM010000134.1:0-7395 GCA_964346965.1 uncultured Actibacterium sp.
GCCAGACCTGCGGTCTCGTGAACCACGATGCCGCCTGCGAAGTCTTTGACGCCGGTTTCACCGAAGATGCCGCCGTCCGACAGCATTCCTCCGCCCCAGATCCAGTGCGTAACCGGAGCGTAGCAGAGCAGCATCCAAAGCGACGAGAAGACCAGTACAAAGCCAAATCCAACGCGTTCAACATAGGCGCCGACGATCAGGGCCGGGGTGATGATCGCAAAGGTCATCTGGAATGCGAAGAACAGCACTTCGGGCAAAGTTCCAGACAGGCTATCTGAATCGACGCCCGACAAGAATGCTTTGCCAAGCCCGCCCCAATAGGCGTTGCCCTCGCCGAAGGCGATGGAATAGCCGAAGGCCAGCCACAGGATGCTCATCACACAGGCGATGGCGTAGCAGTGCATGAAAACGCTCAGCACGTTGCGTGCGCGTACCAGGCCGCCGTAAAACAGCGCCAGTCCGGGCAAGGTCATAAACAGAACCAGCGCCGTGGCGACGATGATCCATGCGGTATCCGCTCCGTTCATTTGAAAGGTCCCTTCCTTTATTTTGGAGAGACGTGAAGCGGTTCTTTTCCGTTCAGAAAAGGGGCAAGGTGCCTTTGGGGTGGATTAAAATATATGCAATTTGCCATTTGGTGATTGTTTGTGCAGTGCATAGGCCGATTGCACATCTTTTAATCACGCATGAATCAACCTTTGATCGCCGCCAGAAACAAAAGCAGGGCATGTTTGACGGTTTCTGCACGGACATTGTCACGCCCTAGTGGCCCGAATTCGACAGTTTCGGTTCGGGTTGCGGCTGTTTTCGAAGCGGTACCAAAACAGACTCTGCCCTCTGGTTTGAATTCTGATCCACCGGGACCAGCGATGCCAGTGACCGATACACAAACATGGGCTTTCGAATGTGCCAATGCTCCTTCGGCCATCTCGCGTGCGACCTCCTCAGAAACAGCCCCAAAGGCAACGAGCGTGTCCTGGCGAACACCAAGCATCTCTCGCTTGGCGTCATTTGAGTAGGTCACGAATCCGCGGTCAAACACATCTGACGATCCGGCAATATCGGTTAGGGCCGAGGAGATCATGCCCCCTGTACAGGATTCAGCGGTTGCCAGTTTAAGGCCCTTTTCTCGGGCGGCCTGAAGGATTTCTTCGCTAACGGTCATATCAGGACGATATGGTAGAGAGCCCCGAAAGTGACTACAACAATCGCCGCCATGATGCCCGCAAGAACATCATCCATCATGACGCCGAATGGAGTCGACTTTTGATCGGCCCAGCTAACCGGCCATGGCTTGAAAATATCGAAGATGCGGAACGCGATAAAGGCGGTGATCCAACCGGGCCACAGAGCTAGTACGTCTACGCCCTGATTCCAAGCGCCTGCGGAAATGGGCCAAAGCGCAATCCATTGCCCTGCGACCTCGTCGATGACGATCTCTGACGGATCGTGATCATCCTTTCCGCGCGTTTCCTCGGCGGTCGCCCACCAACC
Organism: uncultured Actibacterium sp.; assembly: GCA_964346965.1. GTDB lineage: Bacteria > Pseudomonadota > Alphaproteobacteria > Rhodobacterales > Rhodobacteraceae > Actibacterium_B. The sequence goes on from CAYFXM010000134.1 coordinate 1,495, forward strand.
TATGAGAAAGACGCCAACCGTAGCAACAGCAACGAGGGGAAACCCTCCGACAAGATGAAGCAGGTACAAAAGGGGCAGGGCGGCTGCGGATCCCCATGTCCCCGGGCCGGGCCGCATTAGACCCACGTAACAGACTGTCGCTAAAAGTCGGGTCATGACTTCACCAGAGTTGCTGTTGCAATCGAAGCAATTCCTTCACCACGACCTGTAAAGCCCAGCTTTTCAGATGTTGTAGCTTTCACTGAAACACGTTGTTTTTCAACGCACAGTGCCTCTGCCAACGCAGCGCGCATGGCATCGACATGAGGGCCGATCTTGGGGCGCTCGCAGATCAGGGTCACGTCACAGTTAGACAATATAAAACCGTTGGAACTGGCTTGCTCGATCGCGTGCTGGAGAAATATCCGGCTGTCCGCGCCTTTCCACTGGTCGTCGCTCGGCGGGAAATGCGCGCCAATGTCGCCCAGACCTATCGCACCATAGATTGCGTCGGTTAGCGCGTGCATCCCTACATCAGAATCAGAGTGACCGTTTAAGCCTTTATCGAAGGGAATTTTCACGCCGCACAGCATCACGTGGTCGCCTTCCACGAAGCTATGTACGTCAAACCCGTTGCCGCAGCGAATGTCCAAACCTGCCTCCTGTCGCAAGATCATTTCGGCCCGCGAGAAATCTTCGGGTCGCGTGATTTTGATATTGTTTTCGTCACCTTCAACAATGGCAACGTTAAGCCCGTAGGCAAGCGCGACTTCAACGTCATCTGCTGCTGAACCATCCGACGCAGCATGTGCCTTCCGAATGGCGTCCAAGTGAAACCCCTGTGGTGTTTGAGCCCGATAAAGTCCGTCCCGGCTTGTACTTGACGTGACCTTTTCCCCGTCTCCCCTCCAAAGCGCGTCACTGACTGGAAGGGCCGGGGCCGCCCCATCATGGGTTTCCAAAGCGGCTAGAACGCGGTCGATTGTGCCATTATCGATCAACGGTCGAGCGGCATCGTGGATAAGTACATGCGAAATGTCCGCACCTAGTAATTTCAGCCCGTTTTCAACAGAGTCTGCGCGTGTTTTTCCGCCGTGGGTACAGTGGACAATGCGAACGTGTTCGCCCAAGGCGGTTTTAAAGTGGCCCTCGTCATCAGGATGAATGACGACAACCACCTCAGAGATGCCGTCATGGTTACAAAATTTTGCAATTGTGCGGCGTATGATTGGGGTGCCAGAAATCATCTGATATTGCTTCGCAACCTTCCCACCCGCGCGGGTTCCGCGTCCCGCGGCGACGATGATGGCTGCTGCTTTCATAGACATTCCTTTCCTTTGTCTCCCTTTACGGTTTGCATTGAGCGACAGCAAGTTTCATGAAAAACCAGACAATATGGTGAAAAAATAGGCATATTGTGTTTTTTGTCTAAATTTCCATCGTGTGGAATTGTCGAACGAGCCTTGAAGGGCTAACTAAATGCAGAACCGCCTAAGGATTAAGCGATTGTCCGTTCAACTCGCAAATTTCGAAATTACACCCCCGGTGTTTTTGGCGCCGCTAGCGGGAATCACAGATTTGCCCTTCCGCAATCTCGTATCGTCCTTTGGTGCGGGATTGGTTGTATCGGAAATGGTGGCCAGCCAAGAAATGGTGCAGGCCAAGCCCGGTGTGCGCGAACGAGCGGAGTTGGGTTTTGATCGTTCCAATACCGCCGTTCAACTTGCGGGGCGCGAAGCCCATTGGATGGCAGAAGCCGCCCGAATGGTCGAAGCGAACGGTGCACGGATGATCGATATCAACATGGGCTGCCCGGCCAAGAAGGTCGTGAATGGCTATTCAGGTTCGGCATTGTTGAAAGATCTTGATCACGCCTTAGGACTGATAGAGGCAGTGGTCGGTGCAGTATCCATTCCGGTGACTTTGAAGACAAGGCTTGGCTGGGATGACGACTTGCTGAACGCGCCCGAACTGGCACAACGAGCTGAATCTGCGGGCATCCAGATGATCACGATCCACGGTCGCACGCGTTGCCAATTCTACAAGGGGAGAGCCAATTGGGAGGCCATCTCTGGCGTGAAGGAAGCGGTCGATATACCGGTTATCGCCAATGGGGATATTGTTGGCAGTGTGTCTGCTGCAGAGGCCTTGGCGGTGTCCGGCGCGGACGGAGTGATGGTCGGACGGGGTGCTCAGGGTCGCCCTTGGATACTCGCGCAAGTGGCGCATGACTTGTTCGGTGGCCCCAACGTGGCGGCCCCAAAAGGCAAGGCTTTAACGGATATGGTTTTGGCACATTACGAGGCCATGTTGTCCTTTTATGGCGTGCCCCTGGGATCACGCGTCGCCCGCAAACACCTTGGTTGGTACATGGACGACGCCGGAACCGATCCGGCGCTGCGCCGTCTTGTTTTGACAGAAAAAACTCCAAGCCGCGTCATGGCTTTGATTGCTGACGCGCTTTCAACGGTTGAACAGGAAGCTGCATGACGGAAGATCTGACAACCAACAGCGTTTGGATTTCCCTTCCGATGCCCGGCTTTCTACTGGATGCCGATGACAGGATCGAGTCGATTAATCCAGCGGCCGAGCAATTTACCAATACATCTCTGCGTGCGGTGCACGGTTTGCCGGTTTGGGACAAGCTCGCCGTTGATGCACCGCTTGACGATGCGTTTTCGCGCGTTCGTAGCAATCATGCAGAGTTGTACATTAGCGATGTCGACGTAAGCGCGGGCAATAACGCGCCTGAATCCTGCAACATTCAGATTGCGCCCCTAATGGGCACCGAAGGTAAGGTCCTGCTGCTAATCTCGCCTCGCAAGATAGCAGGTCGCTTGAACCGAGCCTTCTCTCCCAAGGGGTCAGCGAAATCGGCAATCGGCATGGCTGAGATGTTGGCGCACGAGATCAAGAATCCGCTGGCCGGCATCACCGGTGCTGCGCAGCTCTTGTCGATGAACCTTGGTCCAGAGGACCGTGAACTAACCGACCTTATCGTTGAAGAAAGTCGTCGTATCGTCGCCTTGCTGGAACAGGTCGAACAATTCGGCAATCTCGCTCCGCCTGATCGAAAGCCAGTAAATATTCACGATATTTTGGATCGCGCACGGAAATCGTCGATGGTGGGTTTTGCTGCAAACATGGAAATTCTCGAAGACTACGACCCGTCCCTTCCGCCAACCTTCGGGGATGGTGATCAATTGCTGCAGGTTTTCCTGAATCTCATCAAGAACGCCGCTGAGGCCGCAGGCCGTGACGGAGGAGAGCTTCAGTTGCGCACCTTCTACGATCGAACCCTTCGGATGAGAAAAGCTGACGGAACCCAGTCTCGACTGCCTCTGCAGGTCGAAATCGTCGATAATGGGCCGGGTATTCCTCCCGAGATTGCCAGTGATATATTCGATCCCTTTGTTTCGGGCCGTGAAAACGGAACCGGGCTTGGGCTCGCCCTTGTTTCAAAAATCATCACAGAGAATGACGGCATGGTTGCGGTCGATTCCGTGCCCGGGCGCACGGTCTTCCGCATCTCTCTTCCGGTTGTTCCCAAGGATCATAAGGAAAACACGTAATGGACGGCACGGTACTTGTTGCAGATGACGACCGCACGATCCGTACGGTACTTACCCAGGCGCTGACACGGGCCGGGTGCAAGGTGCATGCGACATCTTCGCTGACAACGCTTATGCGTTGGGTGGACGAAGGCAAAGGCGACCTTGTGATTTCAGACGTTGTGATGCCCGACGGCAATGGGCTTGAGGCGCTACCAAAGATACTGGAAGCACGTCCTGGCTTACCGGTGATCGTTATCTCCGCGCAGAACACAATCATGACGGCCATTCAGGCAGCTGAGGCGGAAGCCTATGACTATCTGCCAAAGCCGTTCGACCTGCCGGACCTAATGAAACGGGCCGCGCGCGCGCTGGATACCAAGCGCCGTACACAAACCCCGCGGACCGAAGCATCGACCGACAGTGAGGGTGGAGATGATCTTCCACTGGTTGGTCGGACGCCGCAGATGCAGGCGCTGTACCGACTGGTTGCGAGGGTGATGAATACCGAATTGCCTGTACTGATCACGGGCGAAAGCGGAACGGGAAAATCATTGATCGCCCGCGCCATCCACGATTTCTCCGATCGCAGAAACTTGCCGTTCGTCACCGCATCCGCCGCTGACCTTGAAGGCGTAGATGGCCCGTCGAGTCTTGTCGCGCGATCAAAGGGAGGCTCGATTCTATTCGACGAAGTCAGTGATCTAAGTCACGACGCGCAGGCTCGTATCGTGCGTATGTTGGACAGTTTCGGAAACAACGCGCCGCGGATCATGGCGAGCAGCCAAAGTGACCTGATGTCGCAAATGGAGTCTGGGAACTTTCGGCAGGACCTATTCTATCGTTTGGGAGCCGTAACAGTCGCGGTCCCGTCGTTGCGGGAGCGTGTCGATGACATCCCGCTTCTGGCAGAGCATTTTCTGGCGCGTGCCGAGCGCGACGGGCTAAACCTTCGCCAAATGTCGGACGAGGCGATGGAGCTGATCCGTGCCTATAGCTGGCCGGGCAATGTTCGCCAGCTTGAGAATACGGTTCGTCGTCTCGCGGTTACCAGTTCCGAAGAACTGATCAGCCGGTCTGAGGTCGAGGCGGTTCTGGGCAATCAGCCTGAAATCGAACCTCTGGTTGGTGGAGGAGAAGGCGACAAGCTGTCTGCTTCAGTCGCCAAGCATCTTCGCCGCTACTTCGATCTTCATGGTGGTGTCTTGCCGCCTGCGGGTCTCTACGGTCGAATTTTGAGGGAGGTCGAGCTTCCTTTGATCGAAATCGCACTCGATGCAACGGGCGGTAATCAGGCGAAATGTGCGGACTTACTTGGGATAAACCGGAATACGCTCAGAAAGAAGATCACCGAACTCGATATTCGCGTGACACGCCGTCGAAAGTTGATGTAAAATCGCCACAGATTGCGACACAGTTGTTTCATACTTGTCACATTTCTTAGGGCGGTAAGCTGCCTAAGGCAGCGCAACTAACGAGGCTAGCAGTGGACGGGATAGCGCGCAGCGCGACCTGGAACCGGTTAAAGCGGCTGCGCCGTCAGCGGCGGGTCAGGAATTTCGCGACCCTAAGCCTCGTTGTCCTCGGGCCAGGGCTCGCGATTGCCACTCTATTGATGCTTGGCCCCTTCGATATGGGGGCGACCTCACCTTGGCTGCGTATCACGCTATTGGCCGACCTCATCTATGTGCTGGTTGTTGCGACATTGGTGTTCTATCGCGTTGCCGGGCTGATCTCGGCGCGCCGTCGGAAATCAGCGGGATCGCGTCTGCACCTTCGCCTAAGCGGCGTGTTCGCGGCGGTTGCGCTTATTCCAGCAGTGCTTGTCGCGGTCTTTGCGGGTCTCACCGTGAATACAGGGCTGGAAGGCTGGTTCTCTGACCGGGTTCGGCAGGTCGTCGGAACGTCTTTGGCGGCGGCGGAAGCTTATGAAGATGAACAACGCATTGACCTGATTGAAGATGCCGAGGCATTGGGGGCATTCTTGAGCGCTTCGCGTCGTGCGAGGGGGTTCGTTGACGACGGCGATCTTCGCCAAATTCTTTCGCAAGCACAGGGCCAAATTCAGAGAGGTCTTAAAGAAGCTTATATCATCAATAATTTGGGAGAAATTCGCGCAAGGGGAACGCGGTCATACCTCTTTGATTTCGAGCAACCAAGCCCTTACCAGATCAACCGTGCGACCGAAGGAGACACGATTGTCATCGAGGATTGGTCAAACAATGAGTTTCGCGCGCTTCTGAAACTGGAGGATTATATCGACCGGTATCTCTATGTCGCTCGAACCGTCGACGGCGAGATCTTAACCCTACTAGACGATACGCAAGAAACCGCGCGCCTGTACCAGCAATTGGAAAGCGAACGTGGGCGA
>CAYFXM010000135.1:0-7337 GCA_964346965.1 uncultured Actibacterium sp.
GCCAGTGGGGAGCGTTGCTGCGGCTGTTCGCCAAAGACTGACGGCTTAGACAGGTTCGCCAAATGCCAGTCGCAACATCTCTTCTGATTTCGGGCGCTCAGAGCACCACATCTCTCCCATCTGCTCGTACACGACCGGGCCGACTTCGGCGTTTACGGTAACGCGACGGTCGCCAAATTCGAGGCGGTCTTCGGAAAGTATGCTTAGAAACAACATCAGAGCTTCAACGGTCATACACATATCAGGATCCTTCCTGGTTGATCTACGACCTCCCAGATTCGACCCTTGCGCAGAATGGGAACGGAACCCAATCACAAATGCCGCACCGCAGCAAAAGTGTTCTCGGTCGCCCCACCTGCGCAAAAATGACGCGCATATGCATGTATTTTAAGCTGATTTCATCTGCCTTAAGCAGATTTAGGCCACGATAGCCTCGACCTCGGCAACAATTCCGTCGACCACCTCGTTCAGTAAAGACTCATCTTCGCATTCTGCCATGACGCGGATCAGCGGCTCTGTGCCAGACTTGCGGATAAGGAGGCGCCCTTTGCCATTCAGACGCTCCTCTGCGTCCGCAATACATCCCTTTACCCTGGCATCGTCCAAGGGCGTTTGCCCCGCTTGATAGCGGACATTTTTCAACAGCTGCGGCACAGTGTCGAAGCTCTTGGCCAGTTCGCTGGCGGGCTTGCCCGTATCGACCATGGCAGCCAGAAACTGTAGCCCCGCCAAGAGCCCGTCACCGGTGGTGGCATAGTCGGACATGACAAGATGACCTGACTGTTCACCGCCCAGATTGAAGCCGCCTTTCCGCATCGCCTCGACCACGTAACGGTCGCCGACCGGGGTACGTTCCAGACGCAGACCTTTGCCTTGCAGGTAGTTTTCCAGCCCGAGGTTCGACATGACGGTCGCGACCAGCGTGCCGTTGGCCAACCGCCCTTGCGCGGCCCAACGGGCTGCGAAGAGGGCCATGATCTGGTCGCCATCCGCGACCTTTCCGTGCTCGTCGATGATGATCAGACGGTCGGCGTCCCCGTCGAGGCAAATCCCGACATCTGCACCATGAGCGACAACGGTTTCCGCAGCGGTCTGCGGCGAGGTTGATCCACATTTTTCGTTGATGTTCAGTCCGTTCGGAGACACTCCTACTGGAATAACCTCCGCGCCCAATTCCCATAATACTTCGGGTGCTGTACGGTAGGCTGCCCCGTTGGCGCAGTCGATCACGACCTTCAGACCGTCCAGTTTCATGCCCACCGGAAGGGTGCCCTTGACCCGTTCATTATAGCGGAACCGGCCGTCGTCGATCCGGGTGGCGCGCCCGATATTTTCGGCAAGGGCAGGCTCGACGCCGGTGTGGACGAGTTTCTCGATCTCTGCCTCGGCCTCGTCAGAGAGCTTGAACCCGTCAGGGCCAAAGAACTTGATGCCGTTATCATGGTGCGGGTTATGCGAGGCGGAAATCATCACGCCCACATCGGCCCGCATCGAGGTGGTCAACATACCAACGGCCGGGGTTGGAACCGGACCAAGCAGCAACACGTTCATCCCGGTCGAGGTAAAGCCCGCCGTCAGCGCGTTCTCGAACATATAGCCCGACAGGCGTGTGTCCTTGCCGATCACCACGCGATGCGCGGTCGATCCGTCGCGCCGGAAATACCGACCGGCAGCCGCGCCGATCTTCAGCGCCATCTCGGCCGTCATCGGGGCGGTGTTCGCCCGCCCACGCACCCCATCGGTGCCAAAGAGTTTTCTTGTCATTTGCTCAGCCCCAGACAGCCTCTGCCAGGGTCAAGGCCTGGCGCGTCTCTTTTACATCATGAACCCGCAGGATTTGCACCCCCTGCCGTGCGGCCTCTAGCGCAACGGCCACCGATCCGGGCAGGCGGTTCAACGCCTCAGGTTCATTGGCCAGCGTGCCGATGAAACGCTTGCGGGACACGCCCAGAAGGATGGGGCAACCAAGACCGTGGAACAGGCTAATCCCCTGCAAAAGCCGCAGGTTATGATCAACTGTTTTACCAAAACCGATGCCGGGATCGATCACGATCCTGTCGCGCGGGATACCGGCGGAGATCGCGGTGTTGATCCGGGCTTCCAGAAAATCATAAACATCCAGAAGCACGTCATCATAAACCGGCGCCTCTTGCATGGTTTTCGGATCGCCCTGCGCATGCATCAGGCAGACCGGCGCGCCGTTCAGCGACACAACACCTGCCAACATCGGGTCATAGGTCAGCGCCGCCACGTCGTTGATCATATTAGCCCCGGCCGCCAAAGCCGGTTGGGCCACCAGGCTCTTACGCGTATCGACCGATATCGGCGCGGTAAAGCCGGTCAGGCGTAGCGTGGTGATCAACGGGACAACGCGGGTGATTTCCAACGGAGCCGGGACGGTATCCGCGCCGGGATGCGTGGATTCTCCGCCGATATCCAACATATCCGCCCCCTCTTCGACCAGCCGGTGGGCGTGGTCCTTGGCTGTGACCGGGTTGGTGAACATGCCGCCGTCCGAAAAACTGTCAGGCGTGACGTTCAGCACCCCCATCAGGCGCGCGCGGTCCATGGACATTCCGCAGATCGCAGAGCGTGGTTCGGTCAGCGCTGCGTGGACCTCGTTTGGCAATTCCTCGGCTGGCAGCCGTTCCGACGGGCGGCGGCGCTCCAACACCTCAACATGGGTGAACCAAGAGCGCCCACCCGCAAGTGGGAGCGCGCCATCCGGGCGGAAAGGGTCGGACTGCACCAAAGGGCGGTAATAAACTGTCATGGCACTCTTTTTTCGCGATTACACGCGGTTTGGCAAGAGATCAGAGCCGCTCTGCGGCCTCGTCCAGCGGGATTGCGCGGATCGTCAGATCGGCGTCGCCCTCTGGCTCTGCCCCAAGCAGCACCAGTTCGCAGGCATGGACCTGCGTCGCAAACCAGCTGATCAGGGCGAATGTATCCCGTGGCTGGGCAGAGGGACCATCCACGGCGTCCAGCACCATTTTAGACGGCGCCCAAACAATCATTTGACCATGTTTCGTGGCCCAGTCGACCTCTGTCCTTGTGTCGGTGACCACGCAGCGCGGGTCGCGGCCTGCCAAAACCCAAGCGTTCTGCTCGATGGCGAGAAGATCGATCCGGCGTTGCGCCATTGCGTGCCGGGCTTGTGGCGCCTTTTGATCTGCCGGGCCAACAGCCAGAATGGTTGGGACCTCGCCCTGCTCCAGCCGATCAAGCCATGTCGAGAGATCGGGGTGGACGATCGCCGCGTTGGTCAGGAACACAACGCGCGGCGCAACCCAGTGATGGGGATCGTCCTCGAGCAGTTTGGGCGTTTCCGCCGGACGTTGACGGACAATCTCGACACCAAGCGCCCCCGGTCCCCGGTCCAGCTTTTCGATCCGAACGAAGACGCGCAGTGCCAGTGGCTCTGTCAGGATGTAGTCGGCAATCCGCTCGGCCAACGTTTCCAGCAGATTGAGGCGTTCCGACGACAGTTCCGAGTGGATCGCGTCGGTGATCGTGTCATAGGACAGGATTCGGTCGACGTCGTCGTTCAGCGGACCTTTGGACGAGCGCACTTCGACGACGATATTGAAACGCACCCGCTGTGTCGCTCCGCGTTCCGACTGAAAGGCACCGATCTCGACTTCGACATCGTAGTCGCGTAGCGAAATCCGGTCCGGCGGCGGCGTGCCGTCCCGCGACGCCTGCGCCCGGGCATCGGGATGGGCAAAGGCCAGTCGGATTTCGTCAGTCATCACGCGCTCCAGCTGTCGAGGTAGGCGCGCACCATAGGGGAATCCACCCATGATACAACGGAGAAAGCGGGTGGCTGTCCGGTATTAGCGCTGCGACAGACGGGTCGGCTGGCGATAGAAGTGGTGGAAACCGATGGTCGCGGTGCGTGGGAAGACACGCGCCCAACGCGGGTTCACAGCCTTGGTGTGATAGTGGGTCGCGCCCTGAGTCAGTTCGCGGTCGCCGCCATCAGCCATGATCTTTGCGATCTTGCCAGCGCGGGCATAGGCAGCGGGTTCCGAGACCACTTCCGCCTTGCCATCGCAAGTGTAAGAGAACTGGCACTGGTGCTTGCGGCCGGTACCCTGATTTACCACACCACAAATGGTGTCCGGATAGGAGGCCGAGTCAACGCGGTTCAGGATGACCTCGGAAACGGCGAACTGGCCTTTGACACTCTCGCCACGGGCTTCGAAATACAGTGCCTCGGTCAGGCAAGCCCATTCGGCATCGCCTTTGACCTCTGGCAGGGCATCAACCCAATCCCGCGAGTAGTTGACCTTGTACTTGAGGGCTTTTTCCTTCGGCAGCGCGACAAGCTTGTTCAGACGGCGGGTGTTAACCGCGTCCAAACCACGACGCTCTGCTCCGAGAAGGGCAGTCATATGCGAAGACACCGTCGCCGACGGGTCATTCGACTGAGAGACAGTCACGTCGGCCGTTGTGTACGAACCAACAAACAGGGTCAGCGCCGCAACGAGCGCCGGCTTCATGTACCGCTTCATTTTGGTTGGCCCCCAATTTTTGTTCAAATCTCAGCAAACCGTCCGGCGACCTAGCCCAATTCATTCCCCCTTAGGTAGGCAGGTTTCTGCAACGCAGCTATGCAAAAAGTGGGATGCTCAGTGCATATTTCCAGCAAAATTTAAAAAATCTCACCACAGAGCACTGATTTTAAACGATTATTCGTCGAGCTCATCGAAAGACATATGCGCCTCACGCAAGGCGGCGTGGGCGACCGCCAGACGCGCGATGGGCACACGAAACGGTGAACACGAGACGTAATCGAAGCCCGCGCTGTGGCAAAATTCGATTGATTCGGGGTTACCGCCATGCTCTCCGCAAAGAGAAATGACAACCTCTTTTCGCTCTTCTCGCGCGCGTTGCGCCCCGATCAGCAGAAGTTCGCCGACACCATCCAGATCAAGCGTATGGAACGGATCTTCCGGGTAAACGCCCTGCTGAACATAGGCCCCCATGAACCGTCCGGCGTCATCGCGGCTTAGGCCGTATGTCATCTGCGTCAGGTCATTGGTCCCGAAGCTCAGGAAGGCGGCATGGTGACCGATATCGCCGGCCCGCAGCGCCGCGCGCGGGGTTTCGACCATGACGCCCAGCTTATAGTCAAACTCGGCCCCGGTTTCGTTCCGCACCGCCGCCGCAATAGCGTCCACGTTGTTCTTAACAAGCTCAACCTCGCGCATGGCCGAGACCAGCGGGATCATGATTTCCGGTACGACAAGACGACCGCTTTTACCCGCTTCGACCGTAGCTTCGAAAATGGCGCGGGCCTGCATTTCGTAAATTTCGGGGAACAGAACCCCAAGCCGCACACCGCGCATCCCCAGCATCGGGTTGAATTCCGACATCGTCTCGATCCGGCGTGTCACCTGCGAGATTGGCAGGTCCAGCGCCTCGGCCATGGCGCGAATACCGCTGCGATCATGGGGCAGGAACTCGTGCAACGGCGGGTCAAACAGGCGGATGCAGACCGGCAGACCTTCCATGATCTCGAAGAGACCAACGAAATCGTCGCGCTGCATCGGCAGAAGCTGCTCCAACGCCGCGCGCCGGTCTGTCTCTTCATCCGCGAAGATCGTTTCCCGCATCACGGTCAGGCGATCGACCTCGAAGAACATGTGCTCGGTTCGGCAAAGGCCAATTCCATCAGCCCCGAACCGGCGCGCCGTGCGCGCGTCGGCTGGCGTGTCGGCGTTGGCGCGTACCTTCATGCCGCCCAAATTCTCGGCCCATTGCAACAGCGCCGAAAAACAATCATCGACCGCGGGTGGCAGCATCTCCACCGCGCCCAATAGCGCCTCGCCCGAACTGCCGTCGATAGTCACAAAATCGCCTTCCTTCAGCGTCCGACCATCGTTCGTCACCAGAACTTTGTCCCGTGACTTCAGCGTTATATCAGAGGCCCCCACGACACAGGGCAGACCAAGGCCGCGCGCGATCACCGCTGCGTGGCTTGTCACCCCACCGCGCACGGTCAGCACCGCTTTGGCGGCATGCATTCCACGGATGTCTTCCGGCTGGGTTTCGCGCCGAACCAGCACACAGGCCTCGTCGCGCGCGGCACTGGCCTGCGCGGCAGCCGAGCTAAACACCAGCTTACCGCTAGCCGCCCCCGGGCTGGCAGCGATCCCATGGGCAATGCGATCTCGTGTTCCGCGCGGGTCCACCTGAGAGTGCATCAGTTCTGCCAAGGCCCGAGGTTCAATCCGAAGAACGGCTTCCTCGCGAGAGATGATACCAGCCTCGGCAAGCTTGACGGCGATGCGAACCCCGGCTCTGGCCGTTCTTGGCACCCGGACGGCATCCAGAATATGCAACTTGCCGGCTTCAAGCGTGAATTCGACCTGCATTTCTTCACGCAGGCGGGTTCGACAGATATCGCCGCAGTTCACTAACTCGGCAAAAGCCTCTGGGCATTGCTCTTCCAGCGACGGGCCACGCGGATCGCGGGTCAGGAACAACGCCCCCTGATCCCCGTCCAAAGCCGCCCTGCCCTGACTTTGACTCATATAACGACCGGTGATCTGCGGCTTCCCGGTGGTCGCATTCACGAATTGGATCACACCCGATCCGCTTTCACCGCCTCCGATCCCAAGCGCCATACGCTGGACAACAAGGCCCAAACCCGCATCCGCCGGTGCTCCCTTGGCCTGACGCAGCAGACGGGCGGTGGTTCCCTCCCAGGCGCGCGCCATCGAGCGCAGAACCTGCAGCAATTGCTGTGCCGGATCTTGAGGGAAGGTCTCGTCGGTTTCTTCCTCGTAGGCATGCAGAACGTCCGCCAGATCAGGCTGACCGTCGAACATATCCGGATCCAGCCGCGCGACATGAATGGCAAAGGTCTGAACGAAGCGGCGATACAACCGATCCGCCGCCTCCTTGCCCTGAGTTTCGACAAGCTGGGCATGTTTGGCATCGTTCATGCCAATATTCAGTATCGCGCCGGGCCCGCCCCAGTCAGGGTCCTCCGAACTTGGCCGGACCGACACCATCGGACTTTTACCAAACACAGACAGTAACGCACCGGTATCCATCCGGTAACCGGCTGCGATCCGGTGCACAGTCTCAAAGGGAATTGCCACCGTCTGCGGCACCGGCAGATCCAACCGCACCAAGCGCTGCAGACACTTCGCCCGCCCACCATGCTCGCCAACCGTCAGGGGCGCTGTAGGCGTGATCTCGTGGAAGTCGGCCAATTCCTGGTCCATATCGGGAAACCTTTCGTACTGGTAACTAAAAATAACCAGTTTCTGCGGTTGCACAAGTCGCCATTTGGACAGACGGCACTGCACCGGAAATCAGCG
>CAYFXM010000136.1:0-7326 GCA_964346965.1 uncultured Actibacterium sp.
CACGTACGCCGGTTTTCAAGACCGGTGCATTCGACCACTCTGCCACTCCTCCGGCATGGGCTGCAGTAGCCAATTACCCTCCATCCTTTGAAAGTGCCAGCCAATTTTTGCCTCCCTCTTCAGGCTGGTCTTTCAAAGGTGCAAACCCGCCGCTATCATAACCCGGACAATATTCAGGACCGTGCGGCAACAGGCGCGGCAGAGGGCAGATTATGAAAACATCCACTTTGGTGCGCGGTTTAAGCGGGCTTTCGGCACTTTTCCTCTTGTCGGCCTGCCAAGAGGGAGTTCTGTCCACTCAAACGACCCCCGCGACCGGTGGCACAACGCCCCAAGCCAAGGTCATCGAGACCGAGCGCGACGTGGATGCGCCCGAGGTTTTCTCGGCACAGGAAACCGGGTTGTGGGATGGCCGCCCATCATTCGGCGGCGTTTGGGTCGCGCATCCGGATGTGAAAGAGCCCGAACGTGTTCGTATCACCAACGTGGCCACAGGCCAGACCATTGCCGGTGCATTGTTCCGGCGCGAGCGTGAATTTCCCGGCCCTCGGTTCCAGATTTCCTCTAACGCAGCTTCGGCGCTTGGCATTCTCGCGGGTCAGCCGACTGAACTTCTGGTCGTCGTCATGCGCCGCGAGGTTGTAACCATCGTGCCACCCGGCGCCCAAGCCCCGTCCGAAAGACGCGCGACGGAAGAGACGGATAGTCCCGCGGCTGAAGAGGTCATTGCAGATTCCCAGGATCAGGGCGCCGCTCCGACCACTGAGACGGCAGAGGAGGCCCTCGTCGAGGAGGCAGCCCCAACCCCAGCTGAGCTGCGCAGGATAAAGCGGGAAGAGGCCGCAGCCAAGCGCAAGGCGGAGCGTGAAGCGCGCAAACAGGCGCGCGAGGAAGCGGCTGCAAAACGCAAGGCAGAACTAGAAGCCAAACGCGCCGCAGAAGCAGAGGCAAAAGCCCAACGCGAGGCGGAAGCCGCCGCAAAGCGCGAAGCTGAAGCTGCCGCCAAGGCCGCCGACGCAGAGAAAGAGGCCACCAAGCCATTGGCCCGCCCGGAACAGGATGACCCGATCGCAGCCGCAGCTGCGGCGATCGATGCAGCCGTTGGTGAAGCCATCGAAAGCGCACCTTCAGTGACTGAGGCGCCCAAGCCGCTGACCCGCCCCTTCCTGCAACTGGGAACCTATTCCACGCAAGAAGAGGCCGACGAGATCAGCGAGGCGTTACGCAATGCCGGTCTTCTTCCCACGGTGGTCGAACGCAGGTTCTTTAACCAATCCTCGTGGCGGATTATCGTCGGCCCAGCAGCCACCCAAGAAGAGCTTGATGCGTTGCAGGCCAAACTGATCGAACTTGGCTATGATGGGATCAAACCCGTCCGCCGCTAAGCAAAGGAGACTCGTCTGATGCGCAAGCTGCTCTTGCCCCTTCTGGCGCTTCTGTGCCTCGCCCTGCCGGCATCGGCAGCGTTTGATACCCGTGCCCAAGCGGCATTCGTGCTGGACCAAACCACCGGGACGGTGCTTTTTGCGAAGAACGCAGATCAGTCCCTGCCCCCGGCCTCTATGTCCAAGCTCATGACGCTAAACATGCTGTTCGAGGCGCTGCGCGATGGCCGTGTGACCATGGATACCCGCTTTGCGGTTTCAACCAAGGCGCGCGAGATGGGCGGCTCGACCATGTTCCTGAACGAACGTGACCGGCCGACGGTTGAAGAATTGATCCAAGGCATCATCGTGCAATCGGGCAATGACGCCTGCATCGTGGTGGCCGAAGGACTTGCAGGAACAGAAGAAGCCTTTGCCCGCCTGATGAACGACCGCGCCAAGGCGCTTGGTATGGAGAACTCCACCTTCGCCAACTCCAGCGGTTGGCCTCATCCCAATCAGCGTATGTCGATGCATGATTTGGGAGTGCTGGCGGATCGGTTGATATCCGAGTTTCCGGAATATTACGGATTCTTTGCGCAGAAGGAATTTGACTATGACGGGCGGGCACCAAAGAACCGGTTCAACCGCAACCCTCTTCTGAAGCTGGGCATCGGTGCCGATGGCCTGAAAACGGGCCATACGAACGAGGCTGGTTATGGCCTTGTCGGCTCTGCCGTTCAGGGCAAGCGCCGCGTGGTTTTCGTGATCAGCGGCCTGACATCCGAAATCGAACGCGCGGAAGAAGCTGAACGTGTTGTCAACTGGGCCTTCCGCCAATTCGTTCAGAAGACGGTCGCGAATGAAGGCGACCGCTTGGCCGAAGCTGATGTTTGGATGGGCAGCGCGCGCAGCGTCGGTCTTGTCGCGCCCGAAGACTTTGACCTCATTTTGCCTGCGCTGGTCCAGAAAGAGATCGAGGCGCAGGTGGTCTTCGACAGCCCAATTCAGGCACCGATAGAAGCGGGACAGAAGCTGGGCGAATTGGTTGTTACGCTCCCGGATATGGACGAACAGCGCTTGCCTCTGGTGGCCGAAACCGCTGTTGCGAAGGGCGGTTTCCTGCCGCGTATACGCACTGCTGCAATGGTCCTGTTTACAAAGTTGACCACAGGCGAAAGCCTGTTCTGAGATGTTCATCACGTTTGAAGGTATCGATGGCTCGGGCAAATCCACCCAAGCCAAAGCGCTGGCCGCGACGCTCGAAAGCGCGGGGCATGAGGTCGTTCTGACCCGCGAACCGGGCGGCAGCCCGGGGGCCGAGGAAATTCGACGCATGGTGCTGGAGGGCGACACCGATAAATGGTCGCCTCAAACGGAATTATTGCTTTTCACAGCCGCGCGCCGGGATCATCTGGAAAAGACGATCGTCCCGGCCCTTACAGCGGGAAAGGTCGTGATCTGCGACCGTTTCGCGGATTCCACGCGTGTCTATCAGGGCATCACCCGTGGTGACCTGCGCAAACAAGTCGACACGCTGCATCGTTTGATGATTGGCCGGGAACCTGACTTGACCATCATCGTCGATATGGACCCGGCAACCGGCCTGTCCCGGGCAAAGGGCCGTCAGGGTACCGAAGAGAGGTTCGAGGATTTTGGCCTCGAAATGCAGGAACAAATGCGCGATGGCTTCCTGTCGCTCGCCCAAGAGTTTCCCGAACGCTGTGTCGTCATCGACGGTAACCGCGATGTCAACACGGTCGCGATCGAGATCGCCGAATTGGTCAAGAGCAACCTTGCATGAGCGACTTGCCTGAACCCGACGCCATCGAAGGCGCCCCGCACCCCCGGGAAACGGAACGGTTGTTCGGGCAGCACGCGGCGGAAGAGGCATTCCTGAAGGTCTTCAACTCTGGCCGGCTACACCACGGATGGATGATCGCGGGCCCGCGCGGTGTGGGTAAGGCGACGCTGGCGTGGAAGCTGGCGAAATTCCTGTTGGCCACACCCAAAGATGACGGTTTGTTCGGTGCCCCCACCCCCGACACGCTGGATATCCCTGCCGACCACCCGGTCGCGCATCGCGTGCTAGCCCTGTCCGAACCGGGTCTTTTCCTTCTGCGCCGCGCTGTCGATGAGAAAAAAGGCGCGCTGAAAACGGTCATCACCGTGGACGAGGTGCGCAAGCTGAAGAACTTCTTCGCCCTGTCCTCAACCGATGGCGGGCGTCGGGTCGTGATCGTCGACTGCGCCGACGAAATGAACGTCAACGCCGCCAACGCCCTGCTGAAACTTCTGGAAGAGCCGCCCGAGGATGCCGTCATCCTGTTGATCGCGCATCAACCGTCGCGCCTACTGCCAACGATCCGGTCGCGTTGCCGCGAGCTTCGCTGCTTACCCTTGACGCCTGAGGACATGTCGACAGCGCTGGCTCACGCCGGGGCCGAAACGGACAATCCTATCGGTCTTGCCGCGCTGTCCGGTGGGTCCGTGGGCGAAGCCGTGCGGCTGACCAACCTTGGCGGGCTCGACCTGTACTCTGATTTGGTTCGCCTCTTCGGCACCCTCCCCAAAATGGATCGTCAAATTGCGATGAAAATCGCCAACAGCGCTGTCGGTAAGGCCAATGCAGCGAAATATGACCTGTTACTCACTCTGATCGATACTTTCCTCTCCCGCCTCGCGCGCACCGGTGTAGGGTGCCCACCTTCTCCTGAAGCCACTCCCGGCGAGGCTGAATTGATGGCCCGCCTGTGTCCGGACGCATATGCCGCCCGTATTTGGGCCGAAACCGCGCAAGAGCTGACCGACCGGATGCAGCATGGTCGCGCGGTCAACCTTGACCCTTCGTCGCTGATCCTTGATACGGTCCTGAGGATTGACCAGACAGCGGCTAAGATTGCCGCAAGAGTGCAGGCATGACGACACCTCAGATCACTGACAGCCACTGTCACCTCGACTTTCCCGATTTCGACGGCGAACTGCCAGAGATCATCGACCGCGCCGCAGAGGCCGGCGTGTCGCGCATGGTCACAATCTGCACCAAGCTGCGGCTGGAACCCCAGGTTCGCGCCATTGCCGAGGCCTATGCCCCCGTCTTCTATGCCGCTGGCACCCATCCGATGAGCGCCGCCGAAGAGCCAATGGCCACGGTCGAGGAACTGATCACACTCGCCAAACATCCGAAATTCGTGGGGATCGGCGAAAGCGGGCTGGACTATCACTATACCGCCGAAAGTGCTCAGGTTCAGAAAGACAGCCTGCGCATCCATATCGCGGCGGCGCGCGAGACCGGCCTGCCCCTGATCATCCACGCCCGCGCAGCAGATGCCGACATGGCCCGCATCCTGTCCGAAGAATACGCCAACGGCGCCTATTCTTGCGTGATGCATTGCTTCTCCTCCTCGGCAGAGCTGGCCAAGGCCGCGCTTGATCTGGGCTTCTACCTGTCCATGTCCGGCATCGCCGCTTTCCCCCGCAGCCAAGAACTGCGCGATATCTTTGCCGCCGCCCCCGTCGACCGCATCCTTGTGGAAACCGACGCGCCCTACCTCGCGCCCCCCCCCTATCGCGGCAAGCGGAACGAACCTGCCTACTCGGCCAACACCGCCAAGGTCGGTGCCGAGGTCTTTGGCATGGACTATGCCGCCTTTGCTGCCCAGACGCAGGCCAACTTTGATCAGCTCTTCTCCAAAGCCGCCGCCTACGAGGTTGCCGCCTGATGTCCCTGCGTTTCACCATCCTAGGCTGCGGTTCTTCTGGCGGTGTTCCCCGGCTCGGCGGCCATTGGGGTGCCTGCGACCCGCAAAACCCGAAGAACCGTCGTTCTCGTTGCTCGATGCTCGTAGAGCGTGAAGGGGAAGAGGGCGTCACACAGGTCCTGATCGACACGTCCCCCGACATGCGGACGCAACTGCTGGCGGCTCATGTCGGACGTCTGGACGCCGTCATCTACACCCATAGCCACGCTGACCATGTGCACGGTCTGGACGACCTGCGCCAAATCGTCTTCAACATGCGAGAGCGGTTGGATGTCTGGGCTGATGGCGCGACGCAGAACGACCTTCTCTCGCGCTTCGGCTATGCTTTTGTGCAGCCCGAAGGCTCTCCTTATCCGCCGATCCTCGACATGCGCACGATTGACGGCCCGATCCATGTTGACGGCCCCGGTGGAGAAATCATCTTGAACCCTTTCCGCGTCAACCACGGCTCTATCGACTCGCTTGGGTTTCGCATCGGCAGGCTTGCCTACTTGCCCGACGTTGCTGAACTCTATGACGATTCCTGGACCGCACTGGAAGATCTCGACATTCTTGTCATCGACGCGCTGCGACGCGATCCGCATCCGACCCACACACATCTGGCCAAGACACTGAGCTGGATCGAACGCACCCAACCCAAACGCGCGGTGCTCACCAACATGCACCTCGATCTCGACTATGCCGAACTCGAAGCTGAAACCCCTGATCACATTACTCCGGCCTACGACGGGATGGTTCTGAGGTTCGACGAATAAGATGCAAGCGCTGGTCGAAGTCGTTTTACCGGTCTTTCTGGTCATCGGCTTCGGATACCTGGCAGCATGGCGACGGCTGATCTCGGCCGAGGCCGTCGACGGGCTGATGACCTTCACCCAGAAGTTCGCCATCCCTTGCCTTTTGTTCCGTGCCATCTCGACCTTGGACATGAGTCAAGCGTTCGACCTCCGACTGCTCGGCAGCTTCTATGTAGGGGCAATGGCAGGTTTCATTTGTGGGCTTCTGGGCGCACGATATCTGTTTAATCGTCCCTGGACCGACTCGGTCGCAATTGGGTTTGTCGCACTATTTTCCAACTCGTTGCTTCTGGGCTTACCGATCACCGAGCGCGCCTATGGCACCGAAGCGCTGACCGCCAACTACACAATCATCGCACTCCACTCCCCCTTCTGCTATGGCGTCGGTATCACCGCGATGGAAATCGTTCGTAATCGCGGCAAGACGCCCATGGCCACAGTTGGCGCGGTTTTGAAGGCGATGTTCTCAAACGCTCTTGTGATCGGTATTGCCTTGGGGTTCGCGGTCAATTTAGGGGGCGTTCACTTACCGGTCGTTGTGACCGACGCTATCGACCTGATGATCCGCGCCGCCCTGCCCGCAGCGCTCTTTGGCCTCGGCGGCGTCCTGCTGCGCTATCGACCAGAGGGTGACTTGATGACCATCGCCTTTGCCTGCTCGCTTTCGCTGCTTTTGCACCCCGCGATCACTTGGACGCTGTCGCACGCATTGGAACTGTCTCAGTCCCAGATGCGCTCAGCAGTTGTGACAGCAGCCGTGGCGCCCGGCATCAACACCTATATCTTCGCGAACATGTACGGCGCCGCCCGCAGAGTGGCCGCGTCGTCGGTTTTGCTGGGTACTGCCTTATCGATTCTGTCAACAGGGGTGTGGTTGAACCTGTTGGGTTAGGTTTTCCACAGATTCGCAACCTAGCTGCGAACTGCAGTGAACTAGTTAAAAACCAGCAACTATCCTTAGAATCCCTCGCCGGCTGAAGCACATTCGGAAACAGACGCGCCTTTACGTTTGATTTTGTTTCCCAAAAATCGCATAAATGCGGGATATTTAGGGTAAAAATTTGTCAGCCCGACATACTTGAGGCATGATTAAGTCGAGATTGCGACATCTTTAGGGCAGTCATTAGCCCAAACTGTAACAAGCTTTAGGAAAGCGAGTAATATGAAAAGCGATACGATTATCCAGTACGCGATGGCCGCCACAGTGGCCGGCCTTGTTACTTCCTCTGCGCCAGCTTTCGCGGGAAGTTACGATTTTCTTTCAGATCCAGTAGTACGTGCGCCCCAGCGCTGTTCGACCGCCGAGGCTCGGGCAAGCGTGCAGAGCGGGGACTATGACGCTCTCTGTGACTGTAGCGTTGTCACAAAAGGATTCATTTCATTCCTGCGTCGCCAAGACGAATTTGA
>CAYFXM010000137.1:0-446 GCA_964346965.1 uncultured Actibacterium sp.
GCGCCATTTCCGGATCGGCATACCTGCAAGGTAATAACCCCAGACGGCAAGATCGTAGAAACGCGCGTTCCGGTCGTAGACGTTCCTGACCGCGTCCCGTGTCAAAAAGCTCTGTTTTGCCATGGCGCTCCTTTCAGAGGAGACGGGCGTTCCCGATCGGCGTCTTCAGTCTAAGCGGGCTGACCCTTTCACGTTCAGCGTGATCGCGCTTCTATACCCGCATCAAACCTTCATGTTGCATCGCTCAGCAGCGAGTCGATCACGGCCTTCCATGAGCCGTCCGGTTGGCGCATGAAGACGGTGACGAACTTACCACGTTGCTCAGCGGGCGCACCGTTCTCGTTCGGCACCTCGAACACATAAGTTCCGGCGCAAACACCCATGTCACCACTTGATCTGATCTCAAGCGGATCCACCGGCGCCAGTTTTGCACCGGCACTGGCATA
>CAYFXM010000137.1:497-7321 GCA_964346965.1 uncultured Actibacterium sp.
CGGGAGGCCTGTCCGAGAGGAACAGGGTGGCGTCTTCAGAATAGAAGCCGGCGCAGGTTTTAATGTCGCCACGGTTGAAGGCCTCGGTAACAACGGCGTTTAACTGAAGGAAAGCCTGCTCGAAAGTTTCCGGCTTTGTTTGCATTGGAGCACCTGCAAAGAAATTTTTCGACATTACAGAGACAGCGAGAGTTCCCGGCGTCTCACCAAGACCCATGTGGTAATGGCAAAGAAAATCATCAATGGCATATTCAGGCCGGTAACAGAAAGAAACGTTTTCAGCCCAGTGGCATTATCAGGAAGAATGGCGATAACAATTCCCGTAAACACCAAAATTACAATCGGGCTTACAAGCACAGTCCACCGCGGGTATAGGGTTCTACCCGTGAGGATCAAAATTAAGATCAAACCCGAGAGGATCGCATATAAAAACACCAGAGAGTATGCCCAAGGCTCCCAGTAATCCCGTATACCTTCAATGAGGCCCGCGTCTCGAGATTGTATGATATCGCCGACGAAAGCCAGCGTGCCGTGCAAGCCGACACCAATTGGCGTTGCGTACAGGCCGAGAACAAGAAAAATCATAGCCCACTTTGTACTGGCAGGTTTCAAAGCCTGATAAACGAGAAAAAACCCCAAAATATGAAGAGGAATGAAAAAAACGCCGAGGTAATTTCCCAGCACATAGGTCCACCTGGGCTCATCCTCAAAAAGCCCTCTCATGCTCTCCAAGCTGACCGAAAATGCTGTCCCCATCTCACTTGTGTTCAGTGCCCTAGCGGGAAAAATATCGGCCAATATACCCATGAATGCGCCGAAAGCTGCCAAACCACCGAGACCCATGATCGCATTTGGATTCGTCATAAGCTGTTCTCCGTTCGACGGCGCATTTTTACTCCGTCAACATGGTTTGGTTAGGGGATCGTGATGTAGCTCTGCAATCTAGCCCCACGGACGGAAGCTGATCGACGTCGCCGACCACTGGCAAGGCGATGCCGCGTTGCCAGAACTCATGCCTTCCTGACCCGAAAGATGATGGCCGCGAGGGCGAAGAGCGGCGCGCCGATGGCGGCGAGGGCCAAGGTCTGCGGCCAAAGCTCGGCCACGCCGGCACCCTTCAGGAAGACCCCAAGGATCACGTCCATGTAGTGGCGTAGGGGGCTGGCCAGCGAGAGAGTCTGAAGCGCATCCGGCATGCTCTCGACCGGGGCCAGGGTCCCGGACAGGAACATGAGCGGGAACAGCCCGAAGAAGCTCAGCAAGAGCGCCTGCTGCAGAGTCCGGCTGATGCTCGCGACGAGCACGCCGAGGGCGATCGCGCTCAGCAGGAAGACGGCGGTCAGGGCGAGGAAGAGCGGCAGGCTGCCGCGCAGGGGCACGCCGAACCACCACACGATCAGCAAGCTCGGAAAAACCGAAAGCAGGCCGATCGCCAGCGTCGGCAAGGTCTTGGCCATGAACAGTTCCGCCGTGCCGATAGGGGTGACGCGCAACTGCTCGATCGTGCCGGTCTCCTTCTCGCGTACGATCGTGGCCGCGGGATGGATTACGCCCACCATCAGGGCGGCGAGCGCGACCATTGAGAGCACCATAAACGAGGTATAGGTCTGGTCGGGATTGTACCAGACGCGCACGACCGGAACGGCGCCGGCTCGTGCTACCGGCCCATCCGAGACAAAGGTTGTCATGAAGCGGCCCGCGATTTCGATTGCGTAGCCGCGCGCCTGGGCCGCCATGTTCGAGTTGGTTCCGTCCAACAAGACCTGAATGGCCGGCGCCTGGCCGCGCGTCAGGTCGCGCTGAAATCCCTCCGGGACCACCAAAGCAACCCGGGCCTGGCCGCGTTGCAGCCAATCGGCCGCCGCGGATTCCCTGGTTGGGTATCCGGCCAGCGTGAACGCCTCCGTCACGAGAAAGCTCTGCACGAGCGCCCGGCTCGCCGGGCTGCGGTCCATATCCACGACGGCGAGCGGCATGTCCTTGACCTCGAAGGAGAGGGCGAGCGTGCAGATGACGACCTCGACGGTGTAGAGCCACAGGATCAGGATCAGCATCACCCGGTCGCGCAGAAACTGGATCAACTCCTTGACGATCAGTCCGGCCAAGCGCACGCCCATCACGCCACCTTCTTGCGGAACCGCCAGACCGCCAGGACAAAGATGGCCGCGGTATAGGCAAGCAGAAGCGCAGCCGAGATCCACAGGTCCGGCAGCCCCGCGCCCTTGAGGACCACCCCGCGCGAGAGATCGACGAAGTACTGCGCCGGGAACAATCGGGTATAGAGCTGCAGGACGTACGGCATCGTGAAGATCGGAAACAGGAAGCCAGAAAACAGGAAGGAGGGCATCAGCGTCAGGAGCAGCGCGAGCAGCATGGCGACAAGCTGGCTACTGGTGACGGTCGAGACCAAGAGCCCGAGGCCGACCGTGCAGAAGACGTAGATCAGTCCGGCGGCGAGCAGGAGCGGCAGGCTGCCGCGCATGGGCACGTCGAACCACAGAAAGCCGATGGCAATCACCATCAGGATCTGCAGGAAGGCGATCAGGCCGTAAGGGATAAGCTTGCCGGCAAGGAACTGGGCGGGGGAGAGAGGGGAGACGAAGATCTGCTGGATCGTCCCGGTCTCCTTCTCGCGCGTGATGGCCAACGCGGTGAGCAGGGGCGGAAAGGCCATGAGGATGACGCCGAACAGTCCGGGGACGACGTAGGTTACGCTCTTGAGCGCCGGGTTGTACCAGACCCGCACCTCGACCCGGATGCCCGGGCGCGTGGCGTCGCCATAGCCGGACACGACTTCCTGGGCATAGGCCGCGACGAGATTGGCGGTTGCCGAATAGGTGCCATCGACAAGGACCTGGACCGGGGCGGGCTCGCCCCGCGCTATCCGCGTCTCGAAGCCCGGCGGGATCACCAGCGCGAGCTTGACCGTGCCTTCTGTCAGGGCCTCATCGACGTCAATCGTGGCGCCATAGGCGGCGGCAAGCCTGAAGTAATCGTTGCGCACGAAGCGATCGACCAGGGCGCGGCTCGCTGCCGAGCGGTCCTGGTCGAGCACGCCCAAGGGCACCTCCTTCACGTCGAGGGAAATCGCGTAGCCGAACAGGAACAGCATCACCAGCGGCATCAGCAGGGCGACGCCGAGCGTGATCGGATCGCGCAGAATCTCCTTCGCCTCTTTTTCGCACACCGCTGCGATGCCGATGATCTTCATCATGACACCTCGATTGATCGGTTGGCCCGCTCCTGCGCGAGCTGGATATGGGCGAGGAAGATGTCCTCGGCCGTTTCGGGCGCCGCCGCGCCGAGGCCGGCGCGCAGGGTGGCGAGGTCTCCGCTGGCGATCAGGCGCCCGTCGTGCATGAGGGCCAGCCTGTGACAGAAAGCGGCCTCGGCGAGGTAATGGGTCGTGACCAGTACGGTGGCTCCGGCGTCGGCGAGGGAGTCGATCAGCCGCCAGAACCGGGACCGGGCCTCGGGGTCGACACCCGACGTCGGCTCGTCCAGGAACAGGACCGCAGGGCGGTGTAAAATGCTGCAGGCGAGCGCTAGCCGCTGGCGCAAGGCGCTGGACAAGTGGCCGGCCGGCCGGTCCGGCGCATCCGCGAGCCCGGTCATGTCCTGCGCCCATTCAATCGCCGCGCGCCGCCGACTTCGACCGAGGCCATAGGCATGCGCGAAGAACGCCAGGTTTTCGGCCGCGGTCAGGTCCGAATAGAGAGAGAAGCGTTGTGACATGTAACCAATCCGGGCGCGCAGGCGATGCGGCTCGGAAGAGATGTTGATCCCGGCTACATGACCGCGTCCGTCCGACGGCGGCAGAAGCCCGCAAAGCATGCGGATCAGGGTGGTTTTGCCAGCGCCGTTGGCCCCGAGCAGGCCGAAGATCTCGCCCGAACGAACCTCGATCGAGACCGCATCGACCGCGGTGAAGCCATCGAAGCGCCGGGTCAGGCGGTCCGTGTGGATTGCTTGGCCGTCTGGCGCCGGGTGTGCGGGACCTGCGACGCGGAGTTCCGATGGTCGTTCGAGTCCACCGCCGCCAGACCCGGCCCGAAGGACCAAAAACACATCCTCCATCGACGGCGGCACGGATTCCACAGGGCCTAGGCGGGCAAGTTGGTCTTTGATGTCCGGGGCAAGGCCGGAGTCCGGCCTGGCGACGACATGAAGTGCGCTTGCCTGCCGCTGAAGCCCCAGAATACCGGGCGTCGGGCGCAGGACCTCCTCGGCTTCGCTCAGCCTCTCCGTCGAGACCCGGAAGACCGATCCTGAGGCGCGCGAACGCAATTCGCTGGGCGTTCCGAGCGCCACAATGCCCCCGCGATCGAGCAGCACCACGCGGTCCCCTCGCTCTGCTTCATCCATGTATGACGTGCTAAAGACGATTGTGCTTCCTTCGCGCCGGAACGCCTCAAGCATGCGCCACAGCTCACGGCGCGACAGCGGGTCGACACCCAGCCCCGGTTCGTCCAGCAACAAAAGGCGTGGCTCATGGATCAGATTGGTACACAGGGCGAGTTTCTTGCGCATGCCACCCGAAAGCGCCCCTTCCCGGCGGTGCAGGAACCGCGACAATCCGGCCATGGCCAGCAGCCGCTCGCGCCGCGGGGTAAAGTCCGCCGCGGAGACCCCGCGCACCTTGGCGGCGAAAGCCAAGTTCTCCGCGACGGTCAGCCGGTCGTAGAGCGTGAAGCCTTGGGCCATATAGCCGATCCGCGACGTCACCTGACGCGCCTCCCGGACGGTGTCGAAGCCGAGAACCCGGCAATGCCCGTCACTAGGATCGAGGATGGCGGCGAGGAGTTGCAGGAATGTAGTCTTTCCCGCCCCGTCCGCTCCGACCAGCCCGAAGATCTCACCGGCGGAAACATTCAGGTTGATTCCGTGAATCGCCTGGGTTCGGCCAAACCGTCGGCCGAGCTGCTTCGCGTCGATCACAGAAGTCGCGTCGCCCATTGCTCGGTCCTCACCGGGGAACGAACAGTTCGTCCGGCCATGCGGCGCCTGCTTCCCATAAGATCCAGGCGTCGGCGGGCATGCCCGGCTTGAGCACGCCGTCCGCGTTGTCGACCGAGAGCGTCACGCCGAAGACCATGCGAACGCGTTCCTCCGGCATGTGGATATCACGGGGCGTAAACTGGGCTTGCTGATCGACCCGGGCAATTACCGCCTTGAACAGCCGGTCCGGAAAGGCGTCAACCCGGAGCCGGGCCGGATCGCCGAGCGTAAACTTCCCGATCGCCTTCTCCGGGATGTAGACCTTCAATTCCATCTGCGACAGGTCAGCGAGCACCGCGACAGTCTGACCCGCCATCAGAAATTCGCCTTCCTCGACACCTTTCACCAGCACGGTGCCGTTGAGCGGCGCGGTGATCCGCGTCTTGCCGATCCGATTATCGGCGAGGTTGCGCTCCGCCACGGCCGCGACGGCTCGCTTCTCGATCGCTTCGATCTGTGATCTTAAGGCTGCGACCCGGCCGCGCGCCTCTTGGTAAGAGTTCTCCGCTTGTTCGACTCGCTGCGGGGGGACTGTATTCCGCTCGCGCAGTTCCCGGTACCGGTTGAGGTCGCGTTGAGCCGTTCGCAAGTGGTGATGCCACATCTCGAGCTCGCTGGCGGCGCGCTGGCGCTCCGCGGCGAGCGCCGCGATCTCGGCCTCCGCTCGGTCCCGTTCCAGGCGCAGGTCGGTGCTGTCGAGTTGCACAAGCGCGTCACCTGATCGAACGGGAGTACCTTCGACGAGTACGCTTGCCACTACCCGACCGGTAACTTCTGCCGCCACCTGGACCTCCGTCGCCTCTATGTGACCGTTTCCGTAAACAATCTGCTCGGGCAGCGGCTCGGGCGAGAGGTAGAGGTACAGCCCGTACGAGCCCGCGGCTATGGCAACAAGGACAACGGCGGTCCAGAGCCAGGCTGCTCGCAGGCCACTAAAAGTCGGCTTCGTCACCAGCTGATTTTCTTTCGGTGAAGCATTTTTATCCCGTCAATTTCGTTTGGCTCCTTGCAACGGATACTCTTGTGTCTTGTCTATCTTTCAAAATAGCTATCTGTTAGGCAACCGGCAGAAGCCCTGCGCTGGAATGCCAAGCGCGCTGTTGAACTTGCTCGACATGTTCTGGAAGGCGATCAGGCCGGTGAGCTCTACAATAGCGTCTTCATCAAAAAAACCTTTCAGGCACTCGAATACATCGTCCTCCATCGTTTGATCTGAGCGTGTCATCGCTTCAGCATAATGCAGCGCGGCACGCTCCCGCGGATCGAAAAGATCGCTTTCGCGCCAATCTTCAAGCCATTCGATCTTTTCCAAGGAGACCCCCCGCTTCAGCAAGGTGGCCGTGTTCAGGTCAACACAGAACCGGCACAAATTGATCTGAGATACACGCACCGTAACAAGGGATCGCAACGCTGGATCAAGAGGTGACGACTTTCTGTCGATCATTCCGTACAAGAACGCCACACCAAGAAACAGTTTGGGTGATCGTGCCCAAGCCAGCGCGGATTCCAAGACAGCCCCGTATTTTCGACGCTGGTTCCAGAAGAATGGGCGAAGGTAGAGCGGACATTCGTCGGGCGTTTTGGGAGCAATTCGCATACCGGTGGGTTCCATGGAAATTGACTAGCCTGGCCCAATCGCGGCTGCATCGCAGAAACAAGATGGACGCCGGAAGTGTCTGGTTTCGTATTCATCGGAAAGCTGGGTCACGAGCTCTTCCGGATTATGGCTGTTAATGAGCTGGGCGCCGGTATCCTTTTCAAAGGTATCTATGATTCGTTCGATCTCGTCGGTAATGCCGCCCGTGCCCTGAAGGACGCCGATGAGC
>CAYFXM010000138.1:0-7247 GCA_964346965.1 uncultured Actibacterium sp.
ACGTTTTTTGGATAACCTAACGTAAAGGTAGGAAACTGACACACCTCCGGCCACAATTACAACAAATTCAAATTTTAGCTGAACGCATCCTTTAACGGGTGTTTGTATTTTACCAGTTGAGGCTCGTCAGTTGTTCAAGCTGACGGGCTTATTTCCTTCTACTTGTGTTCTATTCCGTCAACTTTTCAACGGCTTCCGCGAAGCAGACATACAACAATAAAGGGAATGTGTCGTCTTCAACCCGACCACGTTCATCGCGGAATGAGGTGGAAAATGAGCCGAGGCGATTGCGCCCCGGCTCGAAACTTATTGCATTATGACTAAGAACTAACCGTCGGCTGGCGGAATCATCGTAAACAGATGCACATGGCTTTTGTTGCCCATCGGACCGGGTTCATATCCATGAGTCATTCCATCCGAATGGTAGGCGATGGCCAAGCCAGCCATTAGTTGAGGCGTGGTTCCCTGCAAGCAGGGTGTGAAAGAAGCTTCATACAAGGCGTAGCCCTTACCATCGGCGGTAAAAATGGACTCTGATCCATCTGGCAACCCGACCGGTAAGTCATAGGTGTGGAACTTCGCCAATTGCTGACCCGCAAAGAAATTCCACATAGTGTAAAGGCCATTAGGCACAAGGTTCTCGAACTCAGCTCGAAGCATGCCATTTTCACCTTCACAGGTGAGAGTTGCCGACCCCGATGCGGAAAGCCATTCGCCAAGTGTGAAGTCCAATTGCGCGCCAGCCTCGTATGGGCCTACCTTAGAGGCGTCCATTGGTGCGTGCTCCACCGGTGCAGCAGTCCGATATACCAGTGCTTCGCTGAAGTCGCCTGCGTTTTCCTTTGTAACGCGGAAGACCTTTCCGTCCGACATTTTGTCTACGTAGACATCCTGTTCAATCATCTCAGCTTTGATATGGTCGACGAAAGTAAGCTTTATGGGTTCACCCGCGTTTGCGACGATTGGTGTTACCAACAATGCAATTGTAGATACTGATCTAAGCAGCATTTTAACCCCCTGTTCAGTGCCATAGAAATATTGGGGCAGGGCGCTGCACTTTTGAAATTTGTGAAATCGTCAATGAAGAGCGCTCTGCGCCCGTCTGCATATTAACATAATCCTTCGATTTTGTCGCATCGGCGCGGTAATGTTGGTTTTGACTGCAGTGCGAGCGCCTGAATACAAATTGGGAATGTGCCTATATTCATAGGGCGCGAATTTTCGCTTTGTCCCGCACGGAGGTCGTGCATTCTTGGCGCAGCTAAAGTCCGGTAGGAGCCCTACTTGCGCATTGCAGACAACTGCAGCATCCGACACGAAGAGTGGATTGCGGACGTTCGCAGCGCCCTAAATCAATGTCCGCTACGGGGCGGGATCGCTTTGTTGGTGTTCAAACCTCGTCAGAGCGATAGACGCAATCGGCCAATGTGCTACGGTTAAGATCTGCGACAAAGGCAGCCTCGGCATGCGCGAGCCGCGATTTCAATCGGCAGTTTGGCAGCAATGTGCAAGCTTTCCCTCCGGGCAGAAAACACTCCACCAAGGTCTGGCCTGTCTCAAGCCAGGTCACCACGTCGCCAAGGCGGATGTCTTCGGGTTGGCGGGCCAGAACCGCACCGCCACCACCCCCACGACGAGTCTCAAGGTACCCCCCAGCAGAGAGAGCCGAAATCACTTTGGCCAGGTGATTGCGCGAGAGGCGGAACTCGTCGGCCAGTTCTGCTGTGGTGAACGGCCGGCCGGGGTCGTCTGCCATTCGCATGAGAATACGTAGTCCGAAATCTGTGAACGAAGTGAGGCGCAAAGTTGAATCCTGATTTGGTATTTACAATGCGTATTATCGCGGTGTAATCGGTAAATCAAATGCCAATTCGGCCGGTTGGGCGATTGGCTCTGAAGAGGAGTGTCATGAAGGACTCGACCGACATCGAGGCCCCGCACGAAACGGGTAGCCTGATCGATCACATACTGACCCGTTACCATCACGTACATCGTGCCGAACTGGCCGAACTACAATCGCTGTCGCTTAAGGTGGAAACGGTTCACGCTATCGATCTCGATGCGCTGCGCGGGCTGGCAATGGCGCTGGCGACCTTGGAGCGCGAGATTGAGGATCACATGGCGAAGGAAGAGATGATCCTGTTTCCAGCCATGCGGGCCGGCGGAGGGCCGGGCATTGAGCACCCGATCGCGATCATGCGTGCCGATCATGATGACCACGCCGAAAATATTGCACATATCCGGCGGATCACCGCCGACCTGACACCGCCGGATCATGCCTGCGGGTCTTGGCGCAGGCTCTATGCGGGGATAGCAAAGCTCCTTGACGATCTGGCAGCGCATATTGCGTTAGAGAATGACGTGCTCTTCCCCCGTTTTGAACAGCGATGAGGTGACGCGATGGCGATTGCAACCGTTACTGTAGCAGGACCCGGGGCCACGGATCGTCTACTGGCCAGCGTGTTCGACCGGCTGGACGACGAAGGGGTCAGGGTTCTGGGGGCACTGCGGGCCCTCGGGCAAGGTGGTGAAGTCGAACATTGTGAAAGCACGCTGCAGCTTTTGCCGGACGGACCAATGGTCCGGATAACGCAGGATCTGGGCGACGGGTCAGCCGCCTGTCGGATGGATGCCGGTGCTCTTGAGGAGGCAGTGGGGCTCGCGTCCGCGCGTTTGGGCGCGGACGGGGGTGACTTGGTCGTGTTGAACAAGTTTGGTCTGAGCGAAGCGGAGGGACGTGGCTTTCGCACGTTGATCGCGGGGGCGCTAGAGTGCGGCATCCCGGTTCTGATCGGAGTGTCCGAAACCCATCGCGCAGCGTTCGAGCGCTTCGCCGGCGATATGGCCATCGCCTTGCCGCCCGAGCAGGACGCTATCCTCGAATGGTGCCGAGAGGTAATCGCCAATGCACCCACCGAACCGCAGGGGATATGAATGGTCCCCGACGCAACGAAACCGCTCGGCAAGTTTGGCCCCCGGATCAAGGTCGGAAAATGAAGGACCATGGGGCATTCAGCTCGCCGCCTTGCATGGCGGCCGAGGTCGACCCCACCTATTTCGACCCGCTCGGCACTGACCCGGAACAGGCGCGCGATGTCGCACGCTGGCGCAAGGCAGCGCGGACACGACTGGCTGGTCTCAGAGAAGCGTTGGACCATGAAGCGCGTTCGCAATTGAACCGCGCAATCGCGGGAAATCTGACAAAAGCACTCGGTACACGCGGGATTGGGCCAGGAATGATCCTGTCCGGTTTTTGGCCGACCAACAACGAACCCGACCTACGCCCACTCATGTCCGACTTGCATCGCACAGGCGTCACCATTGCGCTGCCATCAGTCGAGCGACAGAACGCCCCGCTGGTGTTTCGCCGCTGGACGCCAGAGACAAAACTGATCCGGGATAACCGAAACATTCCGGTGCCACCACCCGAAGCCGAGGATCTGACCCCCGATGTGATGGCGGTCCCGTGCCTTGGCTGGGATGCAGACTGCTTTAGCCTCGGCAGCGGCGGGGGCTATGTCGACCGGACGCTGGCGGCGCTGGCTCCACGGCCGATCACCATCGGAATAGCACTATCCACCGCACAGTTGACTACGATCTATCCGCAACCCCATGACATGCCGTTTGATCTGATGGTGACAGAGACAGGTGTGCTTGCAGAAAGGAAACCTTGACCATGAGTATCAGCGCCGACACCTTCCCCGGTCCACCGGGGCCCGGACAAGCGGTCGTGTCGCGACTGGCCTGCGCTGTCGTCCAACCTCTCTTGTCCCGCACTGTCCGCCGGATCGCAGACCGGCACCCATCACTTTTTGCGCGGTTGGGGCCGCATCAGTCGACCGATTTCCTGATCGACCCCGTGGAATTGCCCTTTGCCCTGCACCTGCGGCCCGATCCAAACGCGCTCGTCTTTCGCGCCGTGCCACGAGATGCCGCACCCCATGCTGGCGCGGTCATTCGTGGTCGGTTCATGTTGCTGCTGGAACTGGTCGACTCCGAAGAGGATGGTGATGCCGCCTTTTTTTCGCGCGATCTTGACGTCTCGGGCGACACCGAGGCCGTGGTACGGCTTCGCAATGCTCTCGACGACGTCGATGGCTCGATAGCCGAGGAAACCGCCGAGATGTTTGGTCGGCCAGGCCGCACGATCTTGGCGCGCCTGCGTCGTGGATACCCCAGCGAATCGAAAGGACACATTGCGTCATGAGCCTTGCCGAACTGATCTGCCCCGCCGGAACGCCCGCCGCGCTGCGCACCGCCGTCGATGCGGGTGCCGATGCCGTCTATTGCGGCTTTCAGGATGCCACCAATGCGCGGAATTTCCCGGGGCTGAACTTCACTCCCGATGAGCTGCGCGACTCGGTCACTTATGCCCATGCCAAGGGCGCCAAAGTGCTGCTGGCGCTCAACACTTATCCCCCGGCCGGTAAGGTCGATCTCTGGCAGCAAGCGGCCGATACCGGCGCGCGGTTTGGCGTTGATGCCTTTATCGTCGCCGATATGGGCGTGGCCGACTACATTGCGCGCAACCATCCCGGTACCCGTCTGCACCTGTCGGTGCAGGCTGCCGCATCGAGCCCCGAGGCAATCCGCTACTACTGCGAGCATTTCGGTGTGAAACGCGTTGTCCTGCCGCGCATCCTGACAATCCCGGAAATCCGTGAGATCAGAAAGGAAATCCCCTGCGAGATCGAGACCTTCATTTTTGGCAACCACGGGCTGATGGTTGAGGGACGGTGTAGCCTGACCAACTATCTGACCGGACAGTCGACCAATATGGACGGTGTGTGTTCGCCCGCCTCGGATGTGGAATACCGTCGCCATGACGATGGTTCGATGTCCTCGCAACTCGCGGGTTTCACGATCGACTGTTTTGGTGCCGACGAGAAAGCAGGTTATCCCACGATCTGCAAAGGTCGTTATACCGCGCCACACCGGCCCGAGGGATATTATGCCTTCGAAGAGCCTGTAAGCCTTAATCTCTCGCGCCTTTTGCCCGAGCTGATCGAGGCCGGTGTTCATGCCTTCAAGATCGAGGGGCGACAGCGGTCCAAAAGCTATGTGCGGGGTGTGGTCTCGGCCTTCCGGCAGGCAGTCGACGACATCCGTGCGGGTCGTCCCGCGAATATCACCGATCTGGTCGCGTTGACCGAAGGGCAGAAGCAGACCCAGGGTGCGTTTGAAACAAAGAAATGGCGGTAAGAAAACATGACGAAACTAACCCTTGGTCCCATCGCCTACCACTGGTCCGCCGAGAGACGGCGCGACTTTTACGCTCGAATAGCGGACGAAGCCCCGGTAGACGAAGTCTACCTCGGAGAGGTGATCTGCTCAAAACGCGCGCCCTTTCAAAAAGCTGATCTGCCAGAGATCATCGAGCGACTGGAGCGCGCTGGCAAGAAGGTGATCCTGTCCTCGCTCGCCGAAGTCATGCTGAAGCGTGAGCGCAATGCGACGGCGGATCTCGCCGAGATGGATAGCCCGGAGATAGAGTTCAACAATGCGGCGGGACTTGTCGCCCGCGGTCGTCGTCCGCATCGCATCGGACCATTTATGAACGCCTATAACGAGGCGACAATCGCTTGGATGGCCGCGCAGGGGGCGACCCATGTTTGCCTGCCCGCTGAAATGCCTGCCAAGTCAATCGCGGTCGCTGCGCAGGCTTCGCAGGACCTTGGGCTGGATGTCGAAGTACAGGTGTTCGGTCGTGTCTCACTCGCCGTTTCGGCGCGCTGTTATCACGCCCGCGCCCATGGCCGGACCAAAGACAACTGCCAATTCGTATGCGAGGAGGACGCCGATGGAATGCCACTATGCACGACAGATGAGCGTCCGATCCTGCGGGTGAACGGGATTCAAACCCAGTCTGAAAGCTATGTCGACCTGTTGCCCGAAATTGAACAGCTGGTGGCCAATGGTGTCACCCATCTTCGGATGATGCCGCAGTCGGTGGACATGGTGGCGCTGGCGCTGGCGTTCCGAGGGGTTCTCGACGGAACAATAGGGACGGAAGAGGCCGAAGCAAAGCTGCGCGACCTCTGCGGGGATACACCTTGTAGCAACGGGTTCTATCATGGACAGGCTGGCTATCGGCGCATTGCCATGGCCGCACCGGCCTGATCTCGAAACGGAGGGTTCCAAGTGGCGGGAACGACAGCCGAACAAATGCGCGCGTGGACCGGGCCCGCGATTTTAACCTATGGCTTCAGGCCATTCTTCTTTGGGGCGGGCTTGTGGGCGGCGTTGGCGATGGCCCTATGGGTGCTAATGTTGTCTGGGCAAATGGCCCTGCCCACGGCGTTTGACGCCGTCAGTTGGCACGCGCATGAATTTCTATATGGCTACCTTGGCGCAGTCATTGCAGGTTTCCTGCTGACCGCCGTGCCGAATTGGACCGGTAGGTTGCCCATTGTGGGCTGGCGTTTGGGAGCCTTGGCCGCGCTTTGGCTGGCTGGCCGCGCAGCTGTACTGGTCTCGGCAAATCTTTCTGCCGGCCTCGTGGCGGTTGTCGACTTGTCCTTTCCTCTCGTTCTGGCCACCGTCACCGCCCGCGAGATCGTGGCAGGAAAGAATTGGCGCAACCTCATAGTACTTGGGATGCTTGTTGTATTCTCCCTCGGCAACGCGCTGTTCCACTGGGAATCCGCTCGGGGTGCGTATGCGGCGCAGGGGCTTGGGTTTCGACTGGGGCTTGGCGCGGGGATCATGATGGTAGCGGTAATCGGCGGCCGGATTGTCCCTTCGTTCACCCGAAACTGGCTTGTTAAGCACGGATCCGGGACTCTGCCCGTACCGCCGATGCAGCGCTTCGACCGGCTTGCGCTCCTAATTTTGCTCGCAGCTTTAACGCTTTGGGTGCTGCTGCCCAACGCCAACATAACCGGCGCCGCGCTGGTGCTGGCTGGGATCCTCCACCTTGTCCGACTTGGGCGTTGGGCCGGACATCGAACGCTGGCAGAGCCTCTGGTCACAGTGCTTCATGTCGGGTACGCCTTCCTGCCATTCGGGGCATTGGTACTGGGGGTCGAGATTCTGGCGCAGGGTCCATTTGGTATGGCAGCAGCCCAGCATCTTTTGATGGGCGGGGCCATCGGATTGATGACGCTGGCCGTCATGACGCGGGCAACGCTTGGCCATACGGGCCAGCCACTTGCTGCCGGTCGGGGAACCATTGCGATCTATGCCGCCTTTGTACTGGCCGTGCTGACACGCGTTGTGGCGGGAGCCTGGCCCGCTCATGCCGCGGT
>CAYFXM010000139.1:0-2020 GCA_964346965.1 uncultured Actibacterium sp.
CTTTTTGCAGGTCTGCGGCCTCTAGGTATGCGCTTACAACTTGCGAACCGGGCGCGAGAGACGTCTTCACCCAGGGCCTGCGATTCAGCCCGAGTGCAGCGGCTTTGCGCGCCACCAAACCTGCGCCAATCATGACATAGGGGTTCGAGGTGTTGGTGCAGGAGGTGATCGAGGCGATCACCACGTCGCCGGAAGACAGGGTATAGTCCTCTCCCTTCACTGCGACTTCCTTGTCCATCGGGCGCTTGAAGGTCTCTTCCATTTCCTTGCGGAAGGCGGATTTTGCCTCTGTCAACGCGACGAAATCCTGCGGGCGTTTCGGGCCGGAGATCGCGGGCACGATGGTGCCCATGTCCAGCGACAGGGTGTCAGTGTAGATGGGGGCATAATCCGCGTCGCGCCAGAAACCGTTTTCCTTGGCATAGGCTTCCACCAGAGCCAGCCGGTCTTTGTCGCGACCCGTGTTGCGCAGGTAGCGGAGGGTTTCATCGTCAATCGGGAAGAATCCGCAAGTCGCACCATATTCAGGGGCCATGTTGGCGATGGTGGCGCGGTCGGCGAGTGGCAAGTGATCCAGACCTTCTCCAAAGAACTCGACGAATTTGCCCACCACGCCTTTCTCGCGCAACATTTCCACAACCTTCAGGACCAGATCGGTGCCGGTGGTGCCTTCGACCATTTCGCCGGTAAGTTCGAACCCGATCACTTCGGGGATCAGCATCGAGATCGGCTGACCCAGCATCGCTGCCTCTGCCTCGATCCCGCCGACGCCCCAGCCCAGAACGGCCGCGCCATTGACCATTGTGGTGTGGCTATCGGTGCCGACCAGAGTGTCAGGATAGGCGACGGTTTCGCCATTTTGATCCCTATCGGTCCAGACTGTCTGCGAGAGATATTCAAGGTTCACCTGATGGCAGATACCTGTGCCCGGGGGCACGACGCGGAAATTGTCGAATGCGGTCTGGCCCCATTTCAGGAAGGTGTAACGCTCCATGTTTCGTTCGTACTCGCGGTCGACGTTCATCTGGAATGCGCGCGGGTTGCCGAATTCGTCGATCATGACGGAGTGGTCAATGACCAAATCCACAGGCACCTGCGGGTTGATTTTCTTGGCGTCGCCACCAAGACCGACGATCCCGTCACGCATCGCAGCAAGGTCCACGACGGCCGGGACGCCGGTGAAATCCTGCATCAACACGCGGGCGGGACGATAGGCGATCTCTCGCGGGTTCTCGCCGCCATTGGTGCCCCATTCGGCAAAGGCCCTGATGTCGTCGATCGAAACCGTGCGGCCGCCGTCCTCAAACCGCAGCATGTTCTCGAGAACGACTTTTAACGAAGCGGGAATATTTTCGAAATCCCCGAGGCCCGCGGCCTCGGCGGCTGGAATCGAATAGTAGGAAAAACTTTGATCACCAATAGTAAGCGTCTTGCGCGTTTTTGCGGTGTCACTGCCAACCTGAATGGTCATGGAGAAGGCTCCTTAGAAAATCTAACAAATAATCCGGTGACATGATCAGCCTGATCGAGGTGGACCTTTTTCAAAGGTAGCGCATGATTGTTTCGGGTCCATCTGTTCCGTGGTTCAAAAAACGGTGCGGATGCCTCTCGCATTAACTGTCATTCCCATGATATGTCGGCGGGGAATGCACAGTAAAATAACACCTAGGGCATCATGCCAGCGTCGAACTTCTTGCATTCCAGCCTCGGTTGGTATACGACGGCATACAACACACCTGAGCGTCGGCTTGCAAAATCCTTGCGGCCCGGCGTTCAAGCTTATTCTGACACTTAATCGTAGGGATCGTCATGAGCTTGTACACAGACTACTTAGCAGAGATCGAAACGCGTAAAGAGCAGGGGTTGAACCCCAAGCCGATTGATGACGGCGCGCTTGTTGGCGAGCTCATCGAGCAGATCAAAGATACCGGAAACGAATACCGAGCCGACTCTCTGAACTTTTTCATCTACAACACGCTGCCGGGCACCACGAGCGCCGCAGGTGTGAAGGCTAAGTTCC
>CAYFXM010000139.1:2030-2783 GCA_964346965.1 uncultured Actibacterium sp.
AGAGATCATTCTGGGCGAGGCCTCTGTCGAGGAAATCAGCCCGACCTTCGCGTTCGAGCTGCTGTCGCACATGAAGGGCGGCCCGTCGGTGGACGTGCTTCTCGACTTGGCGCTTGGTGATGACGCGGACATCGCTGCACAGGCGGCCGAGGTTCTGAAAACCCAGGTGTTCCTGTACGAGGCTGACACCGACCGTCTCGCCGAAGCTTACAAGGCTGGCAACGCCGTCGCCAAAGAGCTGCTGGAAAGCTACGCCCAGGCGGAATTCTTCACCAAGCTGCCCGACGTCGACGAAGAGATCAAAGTTGTCACCTATATCGCCGCTGAAGGCGATATCTCGACCGACCTTCTGTCGCCGGGCGCCGAGGCGCACTCGCGCGCGGACCGTGAATTGCACGGCAAGTGCATGTGCTCGCCCGACGCGCAGAAAGAGATCGAAGCGCTGAAGCTGCAGCACCCGGACAAGCAGGTCATGCTGATCGCGGAAAAAGGCACCATGGGTGTGGGATCGTCCCGTATGTCGGGCGTAAACAACGTGGCGCTGTGGACCGGTAAGCAGGCGTCGCCTTACGTTCCCTTCGTGAACTATGCTCCGGTTGTAGCAGGTACTAATGGCATCTCGCCGATCTTCCTGACCACTGTTGGCGTGACCGGCGGTATCGGTCTTGACCTGAAGAACTGGGTCAAGAAGACCGACGAAGACGGCAATGTGATCCTGAACAACGACGGTGACCCGATCCTTGAAGAGAAGTA
>CAYFXM010000139.1:2793-7234 GCA_964346965.1 uncultured Actibacterium sp.
ACCGGTACAGTTTTGAAGATCAACACCAAGGATCACAAACTGTTGAGTGAAGACGGCGAAGAACTGGTTGACGTGTCTTCTTCCTTCACCCCGCAGAAGGTGGAGTTCATGAAGGCCGGTGGCTCCTACGCGATCGTCTTCGGTAAGAAACTGCAGACATTCGCGGCCGAGACTCTGGGCGTCGAAGCGCCGGCTGTCTTCGCGCCGTCGAAAGAGATCAGCCACGAAGGCCAAGGCCTGACCGCGGTCGAGAAAATCTTCAACAACAACGCTGTGGGTGTCGCCGAAGGCAAAACCCTGCACGCAGGTTCCGACGTGCGTGTGAAGGTCAATGTTGTGGGCTCGCAAGACACCACCGGTCCGATGACCGTGCAGGAACTGGAAGCCATGGCCGCCACCGTTCTGTCGCCGGCTGTTGACGGTGCCTATCAGTCGGGCTGTCACACCGCGTCGGTTTGGGACCTGAAGGCACAAGCCAACACGCCCAAGCTGATGAAGTTCATGAACGGTTTTGGTCTGGTCACCGGTCGTGACCCGAAAGGCGTCTATCACTCGATGACCGACGTTATTCACAAGGTTCTGAATGACATCACTGTGTCGGATGAAGACATCATCATCGGCGGCGACAGCCACACCCGTATGTCCAAAGGTGTCGCCTTTGGTGCGGACTCGGGTACTGTGGCGCTGGCGCTGGCAACTGGTGAGGCCTCGATGCCGATCCCGGAATCGGTCAAGGTGACCTTCAAAGGCAAAATGCAGGACCACATGGACTTCCGTGATGTTGTGCACGCCACGCAGCAGCAGATGCTGCAGCAACATGGCGACAACGTCTTCCAGGGCCGCGTGATCGAAGTGCACATCGGCACCCTGCTGGCCGACCAAGCCTTTACCTTCACCGACTGGACCGCAGAGATGAAGGCGAAAGCCTCGATCTGTATCTCGAATGACGAGACCCTGATCGGCTCGCTGGAACTGGCGAAAAGCCGTATCCAGATCATGATCGACAAAGGCATGGAGCATGAAAACGGCATGCTGCAGCGCCTGATCGACAAGGCCGACAAGCGTATCGCCGAGATCAAGTCAGGTGAAAAGCCTGCCCTGACCCCGGATGCGGACGCCAAATACTTCGCCGAGGTTGTGGTGGATCTGGACATCATCGACGAGCCGATGATCGCTGACCCCGACGTCAACAATGCCGATGTTTCCAAGCGCTACACCCACGACACCATCAGGCGCCGCTGGTTGTCGCGGCTCCGACCTACAACATCATCGACGAGTTGAAGGAAGAGGGCGACTGGGAAGTTCTGGAGAAATACTCTGGCTTCGAATTCGACGACGCTGCACCGAAGACCAAGGCGCGCACCGAGTACGAGAACATCCTGTACCTTGAACGTCCGGGCTGTAACCTCTGCATGGGCAACCAGGAGAAAGCCGCGAAGGGTGACACCGTACTGGCCACCTCGACCCGCCTGTTCCAAGGCCGTGTCGTGGGTGACGCGCCGGACAAGAAGGGTGAATCGCTTTTGGGCTCGACCCCGGTTGTCGTTCTGTCGGCCATCCTGGGCCGCACGCCCACGCTGGAAGAGTACAAGGTCGCCGTCGAAGGCATCGACCTGACCAAGTTCGCCCCGCCGAAGGAAATTCCGGGCACCACCCGTTCGGCTCATTTCTAAGGGTTAGTGAGTGTAAAAAGCATTAGAAGGGGCGTCGCGGTTTTCCGTGGCGCCCCTTTTTCTTTCCAAGCAGTAACATCAGAACGGCCCACCAAGTATGGTTAGCGCGCATAGACAACTGCCAACGTTGTTTGTCTTTGAAGTGCTGCGAGCTCATATCGAAGTATTTCGGACTGCTCCCGAAACGTTGATTGGCTAATCGAGGCGGGATTAATTATTTAGAGATTGGGGATGAAACAAAGGGTAAACCATGCAGGCAACACTCCGAATCGCATTGCTGATCTGGCTGTCTTTCGTTGGTATTGCGGCAGCCCAGAGCAAGCCAGTGGTGGTGGAGTTGTTTACCTCGCAGGGGTGTTCGTCCTGTCCTCCGGCGGACAAGATCCTGACGAAGCTCGCAGGGCGTGATGATGTGATCGCGCTGGCCCTGCATGTGGATTATTGGGACTATATCGGTTGGAAGGACTCCTTTGCTGACCCGAGCTACACCAAGCGTCAGAAAGCCTATGCCTACGCGGCCGGTCGCCGCTCTGTCTTCACACCGCAATTTATTGTTGGCGGTCGGGATTCAGTTGTCGGGCCCAAAGCGATGGACCTTTCTGACCAGATAAGGGCGCACGCGGCCCAACCCTATCCGGTTGAACTGAAGGTGACCCGAAAAGGTCGTTTTGCCGTAGTTTCAGCCTCCGCACCGTCCCGATTGCCTGCCGCCGAGATGGTATTGCAGCTTGTCCGCTATCGACCACGCGAGACCGTTTCCATTCAGCGTGGCGAAAATGCCGGTCGCACTTTGGGGTATAGCAATGTTGTGACGGCTTTGTCGGAGGTGACGCGCTGGCGCGGGCGGGCACCGCTGTCTGTTCGGGTTGAATTGCCGGATAACCGTCCTGCGGTGTTCCTGTTGCAGACTGCCAAGGCAGGACCAATCATCGGTGCAGCTGCTTTACGCTAATTCGTTAGCGCTTTTTTCTCTTTGCCTTTCCAGCGACGATGAATCCAGAACCATTGCTCTGGTTTGGCGCGAACTCGTCTTTCAAGGCTGTCGCTGATTGCCTGAGTCATTGTTTCTGCGTCTGTATTGGGAATGGGGGCTTCCAGCTCTACACGGAAATCCAATCCGTTCTCCTGCCTTGTCCCGTAGAAGGGGATCACCAATGCACCGTATTTCAAGGCCATCTCAGCCGCTGACAAAGATGTCTTGGCGGGCTTGCCCATGAACTGAAGATAAATGCCGCGCCCCTGATGTAGGTCGTTCAAGATGCCGAGCATCCCGCCCTGTTTCAGGTGTTTAACGAAACCGCGCATACCTTTGCTGCCCTGTGGAAAGGCGGGACCACAAATGCCCTCGAGCGTCTTTTCGTAATGGGCATTAAAATAGGGATTGCGCATGGGGCGATACAGGCAGCCAACAGGGAAACCCTGCATCGCCAGAGCCGACCGAACAGCCTCGTAGTTCCCGTAGTGACCAGAGACCAGTATCACGGGCCTGCCCTCGTTCTTGGCCTCTTGCAGCGCCGTCAGTCCCGGTCCTTCAAGGGGGGCATTCGCCATGCGAGCCTTGAATTCATCGGGCGAGTAATTCTCGATAAGCGACCTGCCAACATTGTTCGCAACGGCATTCGCGATACGTCTCCGTTCGGCGGAGTTCATATCCGGGTAGATGAGACCAAGGTTTTGGATCGCGCGGATGCGGTATCCGGCCAAAGGAGCGATCAGGTGCTGTGTCAGCCATCCAAAAAGGCCGACCCGGCGTTCATAGGGTAAGAGTAACGCCAAACCAATCAGGCCGCGCATGAACCGGTCCGATACCCAATTTGTAAAAGTGTGTTCGTTACGCGGTTCAGCGCCCATCTATGCAATCCGGTTCATTCGCCGCCAATGGGCTATTAATGCGCAGACATAAAACGCCAGCGCGCCAAGCTCAAGCTTGACGCGCTGGTATCAATGAAACTGAGTAACTATTAATAATGCGGGATCAACTTGTCGATTTGTCCACGCAGGTTCCTGTTTTCGTGTCCAGCATTTGGCCTTCGGCACACTGATCAACTCGGTGTTCCCAGCCACATCCTTCACCCGCGAAAACAAATGTAGGCAGCAAGACTATTATCACCCCGACAAGGCATACTCTTAACGACATATGAACCTCCCGTTTAATGGTAATTGACGGGAGTGTAGCACGAATCTTGGTAAAAATCGCCTGTTGCGTGCAAAAGGGAAGGCCCGGCGGGTTAAGCCCACCGGGCGAAAAGGTTATTCGCCGAAGACGCGCTTGAAGATCGTGTCGACGTGCTTGGTGTGATAGTCCATGTTGAACTTTTCGTTGATGCCGTCCTCGCCCAGTGCGGCGACAACATCGGCGTCGGCCAGAAGCTGTTCGCGGAAATCAACACGCTCTTCCCAGACTTTCAGGGCGTTGCGCTGAACCATGGCGTAAGAGTCCTCACGGCTGACACCAGCTTGGGTCAGGGCCAGTAGAACACGCTGCGACATAACCAGACCCGGGAACTTGTTCATGTTGTCCAGCATGTTCTCGGGGAAGATCAGCATCTTCTCGACGACGCCAGCCAGACGGTGCAGGGCAAAGTCCAGTGTCACGGTGGCGTCCGGGCCAATCGCGCGCTCTACCGAGCTGTGCGAGATATCGCGCTCGTGCCACAGGGCCACGTTTTCCATCGCCGGGATCACGGCCATACGGACCAAACGCGCCAGACCAGTCAGGTTTTCGGTCAGAACCGGGTTCTTCTTGTGCGGCATCGCCGACGAGCCCT
>CAYFXM010000140.1:0-153 GCA_964346965.1 uncultured Actibacterium sp.
CCGTGCATCGTGATCTCGGCCGAAAACACTTTGGGCACGCCAACCCGGTTGTCGCTGTGGATCACTTGGCGTTGCAGATTAGACAGGTCGACCTCGTCATCGTCGACGATGCCGATGGTCCCCACACCCGCCGCGGCCAGATACATCAGTGCC